>JADHVV010000065.1 GCA_016783825.1 Candidatus Zhuqueibacterota bacterium
TTCCTGTTTTTAATCAAAAAGGTGATTGCTCACATTTTATCTTTTTATCTCGAAATGTAACCGAGCGTAAACAAGCTGAGGAAAAATTGCGTGCCAGCGAAGAGAAATATGCATCGGTTGTGGAAACAAGTAAAGACGGCATAATTATTCACAAAGATGGTATAATAAAGTTTGCCAACAAAGCAACCTTTCAACTTATCGGGTATACAAGCAATGAGATAATTAATAGGAACATCATGGAATTTATTCATCCAAAATATCAACAAATAGTGGGTAAATATTATGCAAATCGAAAGGAGGGCGAGGAGGTTCCAAGTATTTATGAAATCGAATTATTAAAAAAGGATGGCACATCACTGCCCGTAGAAATAAATGCGACCATTATGAATTATGAAGGCGAGCAAGCCGCATTGGTTTTTCTCAGAGATATCAGTTTGAGAAAGCAGGCTGAAATTGAAATAAAGAAACGACAAAGATATTTGGAATCAGTTCTTTATAATACTCCAAGCGCAATTGTTACTCTCGATGCAAATCACAAGATTGTTGAATGGAATCCGGCTGCGGAAAATATCTTTAAACATAAACGGGATGATGTGGTTGGTATAGATCTTGATGAACTGCTTACAACGCCAACAACTGAAGCAGAAGCAAAAACATTTACAGACCAGGTTCTTTCAGGGAAAAAAGTATTGCAACAGGAGATAATACGTTATAATAAGGACAAACAACCAGTTGATTTGATGCTGTCCGGATCAAGTATTCTTATTGATGGTGAAACTCATGGTGCTGTTGCCGTTTACACTGATATAACGGAACGCATACGGGCTGACGAACAAATACGTAGTGATTTGAAAGAAAAAGAGACGCTGCTGAAAGAAATTCACCATCGGGTTAAAAACAACCTTCAGGTCATATCAAGCATGTTATATTTACAAAGCGGAAAAATGAAAGATTTACAAAGTGCTTTATCTTTACAAGTTGGAATAAGAAGAATCCATTCAATGGCGCTTATACATGAAAAATTATACGAATCAAAAAGCCTTGCAAAAATTAATTTTTCCGATTATATTATCGAAATGACCAAAGGGTTATTGGGATTCTATGATGTTAGCGAGAAAAATATAAAAGCAAAGTTTAATTTACAGGATATATTTTTAGGAATTGATTCTGCAATTCCTTGCGGCTTAATAATTAACGAGTTGATTACCAATTGTCTAAAATACGCTTTTCCGGAAAATCGTAAGGGCACAATAGCTATTACATTTAAAAAGATGGAGGAATATTTATACAAGCTAATTGTAAAAGATGATGGCGTGGGTATTGATGAAAAAATAGACCTTGATAAGATCGATACGCTGGGATTAAAATTAGTAAAAATATTGGCACAACAAATAGAAGGCAGTGTGGCCATAGAACGGGAAAAAGGAACGACTGTCACGGTAACATTCAGAGGGTATGAATATGCAAAAACCAAATATTCCCAACCTCAGAAAGAAAAATGATACGAAGGGTAACAATTAAAAGAACACAAGAATTATAGATAAAACAAGAATATCATTTGCTTATTAATAACCATAAAGAACGATAAAAAATACTTTATAAAAATTTCAAAGGATATGATTTTGAAAAGCAAAAAAATTCTCATCGCTGAAGATGAGGGCATTGCAGCCCTGGATCTGCAAATGAGGTTAACATCTGGTGGGTATGATGTCGTAGACATCGTATCAACAGGTGAAAACGCTATAAAAGAAGCAGATAATCATTCTGTGCAATTAGTTCTGATGGACATTAAATTGAAGGGTAAAATAGATGGAATTGAGGCTGCTGCAATTATTCGAAAAACATCCGATGCAGCTATTATTTATGTAAGCGGGAATTCTGATTTGTTGGCATCTAAAAGACTATTAGCTACCAAACCTGATGGTACATTGAAAAAACCGATTTCAGACTGGGAACTATTCGAAGTAATAGAAAAGGCGCTACAAAAACATTGACTTTGACAGGTCTATTTTGTCGAATTTTATAAAAATTAATCCTGTTAAAAGAAGACAAATTATATTAAATTTACTTTTGGTTTCATTTCTCCAAAGAAAATCAAACAAACTTCTCTCTTTTTTGCAGCCGAATTAAACCAACAACAATCCAAACTAAAGTTAAAATAAAAATATAAATATAAATACGATTATTCAGTGCGGTATTTGCCCATCAAATTGATTGTCTATATGCTTAATCAGATAGTAAATTCAGGGCAACGCCCGTACAATCTCTTGACCAAATAAATCTTATCACATCCTTTGATTAAAAGAGAATGAAAAGAAAAGTTATTTTTATTTCCTAATGTATTAATTTAATCAGCTTCAATATCGAATAGATATGCTGGGAACTTCATCCGCATAATTTTTCTTATTTTTTTAATTTGTTTTATAGCATTTTTGGCCTCACTAATATCAACTTCATCGCCTGGATAACGGAATTGTACTGAATAAGGATTAATATATTCAAATAAATCAAGATATAATTCGAGGTCAGGATCATATTTTTTATAGAGATTTAAAAGCACTATGAGATCATGAGTTTTTGGAAAAGACGAGTTGTTCAAAATTAGAAATGCTTTTAGGTACTTTTCTGCAGATTGCTGGCAATGGAAACATACCAAATCAGGTAGAGGTTTTTTTCTTCGTCGTGATAAATACAACGCCCCATCAAAATCGTTTTCAGCTTTTTTTATCCATTCCCTTATTTCATCAGGATTTAGCATATAATTCTATTCCTCTTTCTAATACTTCAGAGAGAAATGGATCAATTCTATTTTTGGACTTCTCAATTTCCTCAGGAGTTTTAACAACAATATCAAGAGGTAAAAGTCTTGGATAAATTAATTTTGAAATCAGGCGTATTCTTTCAGCGCCTCGTAATTTAGTGTTTAATATTATCAATAAATCAACATCGCTATCAAACGTCGCATTACCAGTTGCGTAAGAACCAAAGAGAATGATTTTTTCAGGAGAGAGTGAAATTTCGATTTTCTTTGCTATCTCTTTGATTGAATAAGGTATATCCGCTATCTTTATGTTTTTCACATCGTCCATTGTTTTGTTACGGATTTATTGTTTAAATACCAGAGACTTATTATGTAAAAAACATACTATTTTTATGATAAAGTCAAGATAATTTTTCTTGAATCCAGTCTAAACAAACTTCTCCCTCTTCTGCAGCCTTATTAATCCAAACACAATACAAACTAATGTCAAAACAAGAATGACAATCCGGTTGGTGAGCGTTGCGTCAGCCCAAACAACTTCATTCACATCCGACGGCATGGAGAACGGATTCAAAAACAAATTATATTTATCCGGCAGAAAAGCACCGGTGCCGATCCAAAAAGCCAGCCCCAAAATAACCATAACCACTGCAGTCCCGTTACCATTTCGAACTAATGTCGAGACCATAAAAGCCGCGCTGCCAAGAAAGAAAATTGGGAACATCAGTTGATAAACCATTTCTAAAATCGGGAAACTCACTAAGGCTACTGAACTAAGAAGACTCAAAATTATTAAAATAAAGAAAACAACAAAATAAATAAGCGCTATCCTGATGAGCCAAACTTTGTAGCGATAGTTGGGAATGCCAAAAAGTATTTCGATCATTCGGGTATCCACATCACTTTGAATGCCAAAGACTGTGGGGTAAAAAATAAGCAAAATACCCGGAACTAACAGGAGTTCAAAAACCAGTCCTTCGGTTGGATTGGAGTCTGAATTTGCTAAATTAAGGATAGTAACCAGCAGAAAAAATATCACAGCCGAAATTAAGAAATAAATAAATTTATTGGCAAAAATTATTTTTAAATTGAATCTCACCAAGTCTTTTATTAAGCTGAAAGAGTTTTTTAGTTGTTTTTCATATTTCATGGTATACACTCTGTGTCCATTTTTTTTTGTTGAAAGTTTTTACTATACAACTACATGTTAACGTAATCGGAGAATGGATCGTGCCAGAGGCAGATGCGACTGGTCGCAGTGATGGAGTAATGGATTGTTGGAGTGCTTGTTAGTTTTTAATCTACTTATGTCTATAGTTCGGCAGTGATAAAAACATCCCCCTGTATCCCTACCCTTCGGGCATCTTCGACCTTCAAAGAGTGAAATTCCCCCCTTTGAAGGGGGGCAAGGGGGGATGTTTTGGTTGTATCTGATTAACAAAAATTTATTACTCATTACTCCACTACTCCAAATAAATAGTTCACCATCCACTCAAATCCACCAATTACCTAATTACCAAAATCACCAATGACCAACAACCACTCCACCACTTACCATTCACCACTAACCAGCCCTCAAAAGCCAAAGATAAGCATCCTCCAAAGTAGGTCTAACAGCCCTGGCATCCAGCGTCGGTTTTTCCTGGGATAAACAGCGCACCCTGATTTTTTCACCGTCTCGCATGTGATGGATTATTGTGAACATATCCCGAACCTGGTCAAATTCCCTGACATCGACATTGAACTGCCAGATTTTATCTTCGGCAATGCGCGTCATTCTTTGTGGATCGCCGAGGTAACATAAACTGCCTCGGTTTAATACAGCCACACGGTTACAGGAACTGGAAATATCTTCGATGATGTGCGTGGAAAAAATGACAATCCGCTCACGCGCCAATTCCACAAGCAGGTTCCTGAAGCGGATTCGCTCTCTTGGATCAAGTCCGGCAGTTGGCTCATCAACGACTAAAATTCTCGGTAAATGGAGAAGCGTTTGTGCAATTCCGATTCGCTGTTTCATTCCCCCGGAAAAAGAACCGATTTTTTTGTCTTTATGTTCATTTAGGTGAACGGCGCCCAGGACATAGCTCACTCGTTTATCCCGCTCTTCTTTATCATAAATATTTTTTAATATCGCCTGGTATTCCAGGAATTCCTGGGCTGTCATGTTTTCGTAGGTGCCAAATTCCTGAGGCAGGTAGCCGATTAAACCTTGTAACTCCTCCCGCTTCTCTTTCAGATCGATTCCATTAATCCAAATTGTGCCGCGGCTCTGTTCTAAAATTCCACAGATGATCCGCATGAGCGTTGTTTTTCCGGCACCGTTGGGGCCCAGTAAACCAAACATGCCGCTGCCAATTTCTAATGAAACACCAGCCAACGCTTTGAACGGATTTTTCTTTTTCCCGATGATGGGAATAACTTGAACAAAGCGGTAAAAGGTTTTTCTGATACCGGCGAACCTGCCGGTCAAGCGCATGATATTCACTTTTTCCTTGTGCAGTTTATTCGAAGTCACATAAATTGCCATTGCAAGATACCAAACAAAAGCGATGAAAATCAGGATGGTAATGTTCTCCCATCGCAAATAATAGATCACTAAATTCAGAACAGGAAATCCACAGAAAAATATGGAATAGAACCATTTGTCGATCTTTTGATAAATTGATTTTTTAGACTTTTCATATTGAATGCTTAATAAAGAGCTAATTGGTTTCCAAAAGAAAAATACGTAAAAATAAATCACATGGGTTATCATAAAAACCCAAAAAGGACTTCGGAGATAAAAATAAACAAAATATATCAAAAACGCTAACAACGGAAGCTGCCAAAGAAATATATCAAAATCTTTCCACGATTTATAGTCTTTAGTCAACCCGGCTTTTTCGCGGATCGTTTTTCCTTTTTTCCATTCCCTGGTAAAACGGGAATAATCATCATAAATTTTAACCACATGTTTGATTTTTATATGAAGCGCTTCATCAAGGTTGATGATGTCTTCTCTTGCCTGGCGCAGGCTGAGCATGATAAAGTAAGTTACTGCTGGAATTAATCCAATTAAAGCAAACAGGCAGGCTAATCTCCACACAAAGCTGAAAACATTATCATAAATCAGGTACGTACCGGCAACAAAAACAACAGCCCAGAGAATTTTTATTTTCCAGTTTACACCTGACATCCATTTCAGCGCCACTTCTAATCCTGAATAAACAGTTGGAATAAAAACAAGCGTGAATAGCGTACTCAAAGACAATCCGCCGATAACAGTAATTGCAAACGGCGCGCCGATTTGGGTAACGTATTCTTCTTGTCCCATTGCCAATGGCATCATGGCGACAATTGTTGTAATCGTAGTAATTAAGATTGGTCGAACGCGCGCCTGCCCTGCCGTCATCAATGCCCGTGAGCGGTTGTTGCCCTGCTTGCGCAGTATTCGCGTATAATCAATCAGTATAATTCCGTTATTGACAACTAACCCTATAAGGATGATAAAGCCGATAAGGGTAATTGGATTGATAATTGAATTGCCAGTCAGTATGATCGCCCAAAAAGAGCCAACCGTTGCCAAAGGAATGGTGAACATGATGACAAACGGCGCTGACAGGGATTCAAACACCGAAGCTAATATCATGTAAATTAAAATGAAGGCTGCAGTGATGAGAAAATAAAATTCACTGTAATCAGTTTCCTCATGAACCACTTCCACAGCGATGCCAGGAGGCAGTTCGATGTTAGCAACCAGGTCATCTATCTCATCCCGGGCTGCTTCCAACAGGGATTTTGACGAGTTTATTTCAGGGAGCAATTTATACCGAACTTCGATCTCTTTTTCCTGGTTGACACGGTTGATTGCAGACATGCCGAATGAATAAACAATCCGGCTGAGTTGCTGCATTTCATGTGTACCTCCTGTTTGGGAAGGAATTCGAAGCTCCCGCAGATCATCAATTGTTTTATCATCATCAGTTAATTCAGCATTTTTAATAACAATGTCATATTCATCAAGACCTTGTTTATAGGTGAGACCGGATGAGAATTCTTTTTGAAAACCAGCCAATTCAGCGCTGATTGTATTTAAGCTGACATCATAATGGCTCATCAGCTCATTATCAAAAAGAAGATGCACTTCAGGGCGGTTATCGGAGATATTATAATTTGCCCACTCCATTGATGATAAATCTTCAAGATAGCTGCGAATGTCCTCGGCAATGTTTCTCATCATATTAAAATCATGACCTTTAATGAGTACTTTTTCTGTCTGCGAACCAATTCCCATCATGCGCTCAAATCCGCCGCCGGGATTTCTGCCCATGCCTCTTCCGAAACGCCGGCTTGATGTTGGCTGCTCAAAACTGACTTCGGCAGCCCTAAAGTCATTTATACGGTCACCAATATCACTTTTTATCTGTGGGATAGTGCGGTTGTCTATTTTTTCATACTCTTCCTGCAATTTGATTGTGATGATCGCTTCTTCTTCATAAATCTGGCTAACGACATCCTGTTTTTCTTTAATGTCCTCTAACCGCCTTTCAAGATCAACAACTGTACTGTCAGTCGATTCCAAAGTAGCGCCGCTTGGCATTGTTAGATAGAGATTAAAATCCGCAAGTTCTGCTTCTTTTGAGACATTTAAACTTAACGCCAGGCAAATAATAAGACTTGCGAACAGACCAATAATAGCACCGATAATCGTCCGTGGAGGAAATCTCATCGCTGATTTTAAAAAGACGCGGTAGATTTGCAGCAACCTGTTTTTCTGGGAAACGATGTTAAAATCCAATGGTTTGTTGGAGCGCTTCGTTTTGTACTGTAAGAAAAAGTGCGTAACCATGGGAATGAGAAACAAAGCGACCACAAAAGATACTAACAACGTGGATACAATCGACACGGAAATATGACGTCCCATCAACCTTACGAAAAAATCTGATGCGAATACAAACGGTGTGAAAATAACGATGGTCGTTAACGTTGCTGCGAAGATTGATCGCCAAACTTCCTTCACACCATTAATGACTGATTCGTCAACTTCTTTTCCGCGGGAGACCAGCCGATAGATATTTTCCAGCACCACAATGCTATTGTCCAGCAGCATACCCACAGCTAAAGCAATACCCACCAAAGTTAAACTGTTCAATGAAATATCATAAGCATAGAAAAAATTAAAAGCCGTAAAAATTGATATGGGGATGGCAGCAGCAATAATGACAACCAGGCGCAGGTTTTTCAAAAACAGGTAAAGTATTACGATAGCCAACAGTCCGCCGATCAGCGCTAATCGAATGATCAAATCAATGTTTTTTTCCATGTACTCGGCAGTGTCGTTTTGAATCACAATTTCGATGTCGAGTGATTTGAGCTGGCTGTTCAACCGGTCTATTACCTCGCGGGTTGTATGGGAAAGGTCGATCAGGTTAACTTGCGCATCCCTGACCAACTGAACGGTAATGGCTTCTTTGCCATTTACACGGCTGATGGATTCTTCTTCTTTTAATCCCACGTAAATGTCAGCAACATCTTTTAACAGGACAGGACCGTTCCGTCGAACTACAATGTTTTCGAGGTCTCTCACATCTGTATATTCAGCGACAAGGTTGACGAAATATTGCCGGTTTTTTTCATAAACCTGTCCCAGAAAAGTTTTGCTGGCGCTGTTTTGAGCGATGAGGCTTCTTACCTGGTTTGGTGTGATGTTATACGCTTGGCTGGCTTCTTCATTTAAAATGATTTCAACGGATTTTTGCCTGCCGCCAAAAATTTCTACGCTGGCAATGCCATTGATATTTTCCAGTTCCATGACAATTTTTTTGTCGATGATTTCCCGAATCCGATCCAATCCTCCACTGCCCCTGATCTGAAGCGCCATAAACATATTTGATATCTGCTCCGTATCGATCTTAATGACATTGACAAAAAAATCTTCGGACAAAGATGATTTTACAGCATTAACCTTTTCCTGCAATTTAAGATAGGCATATTTGATCTTTACATTTTGATTGTAATAAATCGTGATCATACCCTGCCTGCGGTCAGCAGATGATTCGATTTTGTCGATGCCTTCCAATGTACTGACAGCGCCCTCCAATGGAATGATCGCTTGTTTTTCCATGTAATCAGGATCCATCTCTCGAACACTGCCTACTTGAACGATTAAAAATGGCAGTTCAGCATCCGGTATCAATTCGACAGGGAGTTGTTTGTAAGAAATGTAGCCCAGCATTGTCAGGGCTATGAATAACATGCTGATGAATGTTTTGCGGTGTATGATAAATTTTATTAGGTTCATTTATTGCTCTATTTATAAAAATTTAACATCTGGTTGATAATTTTTAAATTTAAAATGAACATCCCCCCTTGCCCCCCTTCAAAGGGGGGATAATCATGAAGTCCCCCTTTGAAGGGGGATTTAGGGGGATGTAATAAGTTATCATTATTTAGATTTTACTATTATCAGTTGATCCAATACAGAATAAACACATGGAATAACAAAAAGCGTTAAAATTGTCGATGTGATCAATCCGCCGATGACAGCCAATGCCATTGGTGCTCGCAAAGCAGCGCCCTCGCCAAATCCGAATGTTAATGGCAACAGCGCTAAAATAGTTGTCAAGCTGGTCATGATAATCGGGCGTATTCTGCGCTGACCCGCCTCAATTATTGCATCAATTCTGGACAAACCCTCCCGCTTCAGTTGATTAATCGCATCCACCAAAATGATGGAATCGTTGACAGCAATTCCTGCAAGCATGATCATACCGATGAAAGCCATAATATTCAACGTTTTTCCGAGAAAGAAAAATATCAAAATCGCGCCAACAGCAGCCAATGGAATCGTCAGCAAAATAGTAAACGGATGTATTAACGATTCAAATTGAGATGCCATCACCATGTAAACCAGGATGATTGACAAGATAAGTGCAAATTTTAGACTATCAAAGGCCTCTTTTCTTTTTTGCTCTTCCCCGGTTATTTCGTATTTATATTCAGTCGGAAAATCGATATCCGTTAAGTTATCTTCGATCCTACGAACAACGTGATCAAAAGGTTTGTCGGTTTTTAAATGAGCTGTTATCTTGCCAATTCGCACTTGGTTTCGTCGGTTAATCTCTTTGGGCGCATTGGATATTTTAATATCGACTAATTCATTTAACCGAATTTTTTGTTCGCCACTAACAATAACAAGGTCTTCAAGCTGATTAATGCTAATTTCAGGCAATCGCAGGGTGATATCCTTTAATTCTCCTGCATGCTCCCATTGCCCGGAATTGCGTCCTAAAAGTATATCCTGGAGTTGAGAACTCACATCGTTGATGCCGACATTATACAGTCCGGCACTCACCCGATCCAGCACTAAATCTACTTCAGGGCGACCCTCATCAAAAGTTGTTTCCACGTTGAATAAATCTTCCATATCGAGCATTTGATTTTTTACCTGGTCGGTTAATCCCTGAATAATATCCAGGTCTTCGCCTTTTACTTCAACAACGATGGGCGCTGTTTCTGTTCCTAAAGTAGATTGTAGCGCAGTTTGCTCCTGAATAAATTGTGATTGTAAGTCCGGGATATCTTCCAAAACATTGCTTAACCTGTTGATGATTTGCTGCATGGATAAGCTGTGTTTCGGATTGAGGATTATTTTCAAAGTTGCAGTGTTTTCATCTTCAAAGATCGAAGTTTCATCACTTGTTAAATCAGTTGACGGGCCAATTTTGCTGTAAATGGTATGAATGTTATCGCCAAGCAGTTCATAGGCGATATTTTCAATATTGTCCACAGTTTGCTCGGTACGCTTTAATTCGGTTCCTTCGGGCAATTTTAATTCGATGGCAAATTCACCCAAATCTGTTTTTGGCACAAATTCACTGCCAACGATAGGAATGAGTAAAATTGAAATTATCACAAGCGTTGCTGCGACTCCGATAACCAGCCACCTTCTATCTAATACTTTCGTCAAAAAAGCAGAATACCTGGGAAAGCTGATTGATTTTGATTGCGCTTTTTCAATCGAAACATTTTTTAATATTCTTGTGCTCAACATGGGGATTACCAGAATGGCGACAATCAATGATGAAAGCAATGAGAAAGCGACTGTCCAGGCTTGATCTTTAAAAAGCTCACCAGCCGCTCCATGCAAATAAACAATTGGAAGAAATACAACGATGGTTGTAATTGTTGAAGCAGTTATTGCTCCCCCGACTTGTGAAGTTCCCACAATAGCTGATTCTTTTAACGATAAGCCGGACTCAAGATTACGAAAAATATTTTCCATTACGACAATCGCATTGTCAACCAGCATACCGGCGCCCAAAGCCAGTCCGCCAAGCGTCATGATATTTAATGTTAAGCCTTTGAAGTACATTAAATTGAAAGTAGCGATAATTGAAATGGGGATTGCCAGGCTGATGATGAATGTCGTACCCAAACGGCGCAGGAAAACAAAAAGAATTACAACGGCGAGAAGAATACCGATCAAAGCAGTTTGTTTGACTTCATCAATTGCCTGGGTAATGAATTCTCCCTGGTTTTGAATCACGGTCAATTCATATCCGGGCAGCGCTTTTCTTAAAGTTACTAGTGCATCCAACAGGTCTTCAACTGCCTGGACTGTATTAAATTTTGTCTCTTTATAAATAGCCAGCCCCATGCAGCGCGTTCTGTTAATGCGCACGATGTTTTCCGGGTCTTTGTTTTTTAAATATATTTTCCCGACTTCTTTCAGATAAACCGGAATTCGATCCGCAATTGTACTAGCTTGCATGGTTCCGGTTGTTTGTTCCGGTTGTTTGTAAGTTACAATCACTTCGCCAATATCTTCAACGGTCTGGAATTCGCCGATCCCTTTGATGATATATTTTCTACCCATTTCAACGATAGAACCGCCGGAAGCATTGCGGTTGTAACTCTGAATACGGCTGGCGATTATTGAAGGCGTTAAATTATATGCTTCAAGCAGGTATGCGTTTGTTTCGATGACAACCTCTTTTTCTTCCTGCCCAATCAATTCTACTTCCGCGATCCCTTCTAACCGCACCAATTCATTGCGCAGGTAATTTTCAGCCACTTTGCGCAATTCATCCATATCTTCAATTTTGGAGTGAGAAAGACCCAGCAGCATCACAGGCGCCGCATTAGGATCGTGCTGAGTGATGATTAACTCATCCAGTTCTGAATTTTGACTGAAGCTGGTCAGCGTTTTTTGCAAATCCAAAAAAGCTTCATCCATATCAGCATCCCAGGTATATTCCACAGTAATTTGAGCGGAACCAACGCGAGTGACAGATGATACCTGGGTTACTTTTTTCTGCCGAATAGCCAAGGATTCAATACTTTCAACAAATTGTTTTTCAATTTCCTCGGGCGGTCTTTCCCCGGCTTGAATCTCGACAAATATTTTTGGATTGTTTAGATCAGGGAGCAGGTCAATGCCAAGTTTTGAAAACGAAATATACCCGAGCAGTATTACTGCTAATACGAACATTAGAATTGTGATCGGGTAGTTTACGGAGAATTGTGTTAGTTTTTTCATTGGTTTTATATCTTTATTATTTTATTGTTATTGATGTTTTGTTTTTGTATTTTTCAAAGGTCAAGGTCAAGGTTGAGATCAAGAAAAATTAGATCGAGATTAAAGTTAAGATCAAGATCAAGAACGAGATCAAGATTATGGTTAAAAAATTCTGTTATTTTGACTTTCTTAAAGCTGTGATTACTTTATTAATGTCTTTGTGCAACAGTTCTAATTGTTTGTCTAAAGATTCTGCATCGTTCTGATTTATGTAACCAACTCTTTTTCCATATTCAAGGTGACTTTGGGTTTCTGTTAATGAACCCCGGGATGTATAGTAAAAATTAATTTTATTTGAAATGTGGTATCTTCCAAATGCTTCTGCAATATTTGCAGATATACTTAATCCTGATCTTCGTATCTGAGACGTAAATCCATAATCTTCTTTTCGAGGTAAATTGTTTGTATATTTAAATATTTTTTCAGCAATCTCCATGGCAACTTTCCAAATCGGCATATCCTTAAAACTTTTAAACATAGTACTCTCCTCCATTTTTTCTTGATCTCGATCTCGACCTTGACCTATGCTTGTATTATCTTACAATTTTAACTTTAGAATGATCTCTTAATGTTTCATAACCTTTCACAACCAGTCTTTGATTAACTTTTAATCCATTTGTGACTTCAACAAAGTCAGGATTTTCTAAACCGGTGGAAATTACCCTGTCTTCTGCTGCGCCTTTTTCAACGATAAAAACGGTCTTGCCGCGGCGCTTGGAAAGGATTATGTCTTTTGGAATGACAATGGCGCTGTCTTTTTTGGCGACAATAATTTCAGCTTTTGTGAACATACCGGGTCTTAACAACCAGTCCGGATTGTTGATTTTAATTGATGATTTAAAGGAACGCGTATCCGGATCCAGTGCCGGAGACACTTGTGTTACATTTCCGGAAAGCGTATCGTCCGGCATGGTGTAGTTCATGACGCGAACAGGTTGATTTGCTTTGACTTCACCAATTGATTTACCGGGCAGGTTTACTTCCATGTAGAGATGGCGGTAGTTCATGATTTGAGTCATTTGCAAACCGGCATCAACCTTTGTTCCGGGAGTATTGTAAGGAAGGTCAACAATAACGCCGTCAAATGGTGCGGTTATTTTTAATTTGGAAAGTTGAATGAGTGCATTATCATGATTGTATTGTGCATCCATTGCAGCTTTTTCAGAATTTTTTAGCTCCCGGAAAGTAACTCCGCCTTTTTCGTAAAGCGATTGTTGTTTTTCATACTCTTGTTTGGAAATTTCCAGATTTAATTTTTGCGATTCGATTTTTGTGTTGTTCTCCAATTCAGGATTATCCAGGAAAATAATTGTAGAATCTTTTTTCACAAAATCACCCAATTTATATGGCGCTTTTGTTTTCGGATTGATTGCCAATCGGTAAAATCCGGAAGTTTCTGATTTTAGGATGACTTCATCGGTAGCTTTGACAGTTCCTGTGGTCGAAATGAATTCTTCAATTGGTTTTAATTTAATTTCTTCGACAGATACCGGTATCGATATTTCAGTGCCGGTGTCGCTGCCCTGGTCACTGCAGCCGGCTATTATTAAAAGACCTACTAGTAAAATTATATTTGATTTCACTTTTGACTCCTTGTTTTGATTATCGAAATTGAGTCCACTAAAAAAAAATGAACCACTAATTACACGAATTTTCACTAATTGATTTTATTGTAATCAGTGAAAATAAAAATTCGTGTAATTAGTGTAATTCGTGGTTTTTAGAGTGAGTTCATAAATAAAATATTATTAATTGTAATTAATCTTTCAAAATAAAATCTAAAAAAAGTCACTCAACTCCATCAGTAACAACACGCCGGTTTTTTTCAAAATCGTACAGCGAAAGAACCTTCATGTTTAACAATTCTAATTTGTAATTAATCAGCGAGCTTATTTTGTCCATCTTTGCTTTGGAAAGTTGATTTTGGAATAAATTTAAATCCATACTGGTGATGTCGCCGTTTTTATAACGTTCTAAATTAATGTCATAAGTTAACTGGGCATTACGAACATTTTGATTGGCAATTTCAATTTGGTTGACGAGATTTTTTAAATTGCGATAGGTTCTGCGGACTTCAATAATAATATCATTTTTCTGGTCTTCGAGAGACAATTCACTGTTTTTAACAGAAGCTTCAAATGCTTTTATCGTCGATTTTCTTCGTCCCCAGTCAAAAAGAGGAATATTAAATTCTATCGATACCTGTTGATTCTTCGTCGGCACATCATACATGTTTTCAAATTTATCATCATTACCGATAATACCATAGGACAAAACAAGGTCACCTCTGAATTCATTTGTTGCCGAGGCCTGGATCAGAGCGTATTGTGAGTTTTCAATATCAATTTTACGCTGGCGTAATTCCATACGATATTTCAAAGCAGTATCCAACGCTTTTTGAAGACCAACTTCTGCAGGTCGGTGAGAGATATCAGCAGTTACTGTTATGTCATCATATATTGACAGACCAATCAATTGTTTGAACGCATCAAGAAAATTTTCCAGATCGGTCTGGTTGTTTTGCACGTTTGATTTGCTCGATGTCATATCCAATTCTGCCTGGTACAATTCCTCTCGCGCTTCAAGCCCGGCTTCGACCTTGTTTTTGATAATGTTGTAGCTCTGCGTACGATTGTTGTACTCGTCAATGGAAACATCCACGCTTGATTTTTTTTGATACACATTAAAGAAACTTTGCGTTACCTGGTATTCCAAAAAAAGCTTTTGAATGGCATAATTGAGCGCTGCATTTTCAAAATCGAGTTCCAGATCACGCGTTTCCAATTTTGTTTGATTATACGTAAACAGCGGTTGTTGATAACTAAGGCGAAGATTATTATTGAATGTCTTACTTTGTACTTTCGTAATTTCACCCAAATTTCCTGATGGAATTTCACGATAATCGTCTAACCACCAAAAACTGTTTATTAAAGAGAGTGTACCATTGGTCATCTTAATTGGTTGTCTTATTGTAAAATCACCTGAGACTTGTTTTTCAATGTTTGTGTACCAAGCAGAAAAATATTTTTGAAGTAATGGATTATAATAAGTATCAAATTTTTTGCCAATATTATAAGTAATTGGATTTAATGTCAGGCTGAACTGTGATTTTAAAGAAGCCAAACGCGCATTTAACATTTGCTGGCTGCGCTCAAGACTTAATTGAGAATGCTGAATGTTGGGGCTGTTTTTCATCGAGATTTCCAACGATTTTTCCAATGTAAATGGCTCTTGAGCGAGAGATAAGCCTGTCCCGAAAATCAGGGTAGCAACGATTGTTTGGATTATTAAAGAAAAAATTTTGTGTTTCATGTTTGATTTTCCCTGGTTTATTAATTGATAATGTCGATCTTTAAATTTGGAAAAATAATTAACATCATTGACAATTATCAATTTTCTATTCTCAATTCACAATTAAAATCAACAATCTATAAAAAATAATTGAGAATTGTGAACGACCAATTGAGAATTGTGAATGAAAATATTAACGGTTTTATCCTTTAGGATTTTATTTGTAGATTGTGATAAAAGGTCTACGCCTTAACTCCTTTAGTTTTTCACCCACTTCACAGCATCGGCAAACACAACCCGGCCCTTTGATTCGTCCGTCATTTCAACTTTAGCGGTGCCTTCAGAAATATAGTATGTTCCTAAAAATGACCAATTGTCTTCAGGCTCTTCAACATTTAAGTTAACTTTATCAGTACCATCATCATGATAGACAATGAGATGAAACTGCTCCAGGTATTGACGACCGCGTCTCCTGCCATCCCTGCCACCTCTACCTCTTCTCATCCACGGCATTCTGACCTCGGATGTGTGGTAATAAACATCATAATTCCCGCTTTCCGGAATCTCGGCATTCCAGGCAACCTTCTTCTCGCCATTGCCCGCTTTTACATAGTAGGCAGAGTGGATGTATTTCCCATAAAAATCTGAAAAAGTTGTTTTTCGCCAGTTATTTGGTGGTCTCCAAAAGTTGAAACCGATGTATTCATCTTCTTCATCTTTATCGCTTTGAAATAGTTTTTTGAGAAAGTTGACTTTTTGATGGGTCAGAACCTCAAATCCCGGATCTTCATTATCAACAATGATTTCTCCCGGAGCTGTTAATTTTATTGGATCAGAAAGCAAACGTTCGCCCTCAAATGCTTTGACCTTTTCTTTCAATTCTAACTCTTCAAATCTCCTGGAAATTGAAGTCGGTAGATTTTTGGAAACAAGCGTATTCAAAGTTAAAGCCCGCGGTTGATCATCCAGTACAATTCCGACTTCCTTGATCTGTCCGGGCGCCAAGCTGATAAACTGTGCATCGGGCTGATCGCTTCCACCGCGCGGGCCAAAATGTCCACGACCGCCGCCAATTCGGAATGAGGCAGACACAAGTCCTTCCACATCTTCAGTATTTTGAATTTTAAATCTGACCTGGTATCTTGTTCGGTCGTCATCTAATATTTTATAGGCTTGAACATCTGCAACTAACATCCCGGGCAATTTACGGCTTTGATACCAATCATCGAAGTGAGGTTCAAGATCATATTTTAATGTTCTTAAAAGTTGCTCAACAAACACATCAACATCGGTATCTTTAAAAGAGTTCGCTTTCAAAACATCGCTGATAAAGTTGTTGAAATCATCGACATCAACTTTGCTCTGAATTAAATTGAACAAATAAGCGCCTTTTAGCTTCAACACACTATTAACAATATCTTTTTTATCCGGATCGACTAATATCTCGGCGAGGTTCTGTTTCATTAGTGCGAGATTCGCTTTCTCCTCATCGGTAATTCCGCTAAACATTCGCCAAAACATACTGCCACCTGATTCTGTCCGTTCATTCAGAAATGATTCCAATGCAACGTTGAAAATTGGCCATTCTTTTGATTTAAAATGGTTGGTGAAAGTATAGTAAATGGGAAATATTTTGTAGTTTGGTGTTATGGACATTATGTCTCCGCCAAAGAATCGTCTTCGCCCTGTACCAAACAGGTCTGATCTTACGAAGCCGGAAAAAATCTGGCTCTGGCTTTCCTGGGGGGTAACCGTCTGGTTGCTGCGCTCGGTTCTTCGTTTTTGCCATCTTTCCTGGTTGGGGAAGTCTGCGCCGCCCATCAATGTGCCCTTTTCGGGAACCAATACCATTTCCGGCTGAATTGACTCGGTGGACGTTGTCCAGAGATGAGAATAGTAGAAAAATTGAATCGGTACTTCAACCAAAGAAAAGCGAGGGAACATATATTCCAGACCAAGTGTGTTTTCAAAATCCTGTTTCAATTCTCTGATCACAGGTTCAAGCGTATCAGCAATATCCTTTAAATAATCGGCATAATAGTCGTGACCTTTTAAATTTAATACATTATAATCTATGCTGTCAACAGTAATTGATTTTGTTTCATAGTTACCAATAATTAAAGATATTTGTGGGATTGGTTCTTCCGGTTTGAAGTGATATTCACCTCTGCTGTTTTCTGTTTTTTGTCCCTGGGAAATCACGGTCAGGTTTTTGTCTGTTTTGACCGTTATGTCAAAATTGATAAAATCCTTTTCAACTGCCTGGGGATACAGCGCACCATACGGTAATCCTGAAATTGGATACCATAATGCCTCCTGGGTCAGAAGCACATATTTAGGTTCGATGAATGCAAATCGTTTTGCAATATTATATAGCCAGATTCGATACAGCTTTTGTCGTTCTTCATTTTCGATGTCATAATAACATGCTTGTTCATTGATGGCGCCTTTATAATGGATTAACAGGGAATCTGTGGCTGAAACAGATAGAGGTTCCGATGGTGTAATAGTGATGATGTGAAGGTTTCTTTCAAAATCCAATTGTTGTTGGTTTGAAGATATGTTTACCACCTCCAACCCGGGATTTAAACTAAAAATATACCTATTAACCGGAGCATCGTGGTTGTTTTTAAAGGATAAGTTGGCTTTGACATCTATTTCTTTGCCAATGTGATTAACGTTAAGTTTCCATTCTAAAGGAGTAATTCTTCTGGTACCGGCTAACTTTTTATTTAATTCAATCATTTCAGATCTTAATTCTCTGCCTGTAGAAAATTTGTTCAAATAAACACTTGTCAACATAATCGCTGCAGCCATGCATAACATAAAAACAAACAGAGAGAAACGCATCATTGTTTTTGATTGAGGCAGTCTCTTGATCAAAAGAATAGTGGCGAAAATGAAACCAAGCCCAAGTAGAAAATAGATTCCCCGATGAATTAGCACAAATCCAAGATTACCAAATCCAACAAAATCGGAATACATCAGCGGGACATTAAAAGTTATGTAGTCAAAAATATAATGCATTTTATCGGCGAGAAAAAACAGGGTTAGCGCAATGTATCCCAGTAAAATAATAAAGGTAACCGCCTGGTTCCTGATCAAGACCATAAACAGAAACGCTAATCCAAAAATAAAAACCAGCGTTGGAAAACTAATAAATAATGGGTAAACAAGATAGGGGATAATAGAAAAAGATGTTTCGGCGAAGAAAATATGAAAAACAGCCGCCACGAGAAGAACAACGATATTCAGCGCCATGAATACCATCAAAATGCCCAACGATTTTCCCATTACATAGTCACCATTGGTCATGGAGCGCATATAAACCACTTCGGTGGTATCCAGTTTTTTATCACGCTTGAGAAAATCCGATGCTAAAAACACACCGATAATTGCCTGAACAATATTTAAAAGTTGGATGTACATATAAGGTAATGAAGCATCCATCCCTTTGAGAAACCAGGGAGTGCGTCCGACTTTTGTATGAATCCCAATGCTCATCATAATCAGGATGGCAATCGCTAAAATGGAGAAGATTCTAAAGAACCAGCTTCTCCACAGCGTTTTAGTTTCATAACGAGAAACAGTCCAGATCTTATAAAGTGATAACATTTTTTGTACCTTTTTTTAGGTTGGTTGTTTTATTTTGTTTAAGAAATTTTGTAACTATTCAAGTAAAAAATTGCCACAGAGACACGGAGCCACAAAGTATTTTTTGGTAGATGTTATCTTTATTTATTCTCTGTGTCTCCGCGTCTCTGTGGCTTAATAGTTACGAAATTTTAAAAAAACTAATTATGCCCTCCATTCCAAGACTCCCCAAGTTCATACTCCATAAAGTACACATACGCATGTTCCAAATTCGGATCAACTTGTTTACCGGGAAAACCTTCTAATTTATCAGCAACAACCTGTACTTCCCAGCCATTTTCCGAAGGGACTGTTGAAATAACCGGGTACTTTTCTTTTATCGTATCCAGTTCGCTGTCGATGGCTTCTATCGACCATACGTGCCCCTTTGCTTTTTCGATTAGTTTTTCGGGCGCCTGGTTAAATACGACTTCACCGTTGTTTAACAGCGCCATGTTATTACAAGTACTGGAAATGTCGCTAACAATGTGTGTGGATAAAATGATGATGATCTCTTTCTGGCTCATTTCTGCTAACAGGTTTCTGAAACGAATTCTTTCTTCCGGATCCAAACCGGTCGTTGGTTCATCAACTACCACGATTTTGGGATCGCCAATTAATGCCTGGGCGATACCCAATCGACGTTTCATTCCGCCGGAGAGTTTGTTGGCATTTCTGTCTCTTGCTTCGTACAAGCCAACTTGCTCCAGCATTTTTTCAACTTCATTTTTTCTTGTCTTGCTGTCACGCAGTCCGGCTAAACAGGCAACGTAATCAAGAAATTCCCAGGTTTTTAGTTTGGCAAAAAACCGGAAATCCTGAGGCAGGTAGCCCATCATAGCCCTGATTGCACGGCGGTCTTTTTGTAAATCCAGTTTATCGACAGATACATTGCCGGAAGAAGGTTTCATCAGGGTTACCAAAATTCGCATTAACGTTGTCTTTCCAGCACCATTGGGCCCAAGCAGCCCAAACATTCCACTCTCTATTTCAAGAAACACATCTTTTAACGCCTGGTTTCCGCCTTTATAAAGCTTATTCAAATCTTCAATGACAATTTTCATGAATAAATTCCTTTGTGTTTTTTTGTACTGTCAAATTAAACAAATTATTGATAAAAAACTTGTGGGGAGGTTTGATTCAAATCAATTAAATTTTAGCATAAATTACAGAAATTCCCTGCTCTGGTATTAATAATAAAAAAGGTTAAGGTCGAGGTCAAGAAAAAGGTAAACGTTCACTTATGTCTGAAATCAATTATTTGTGAACTAAATTTTGTTCTTAGAACCTTAGTAACAAGTAATATCTACCAAAAACCTAACCTTATTACCTTATTTGACGAAAATTATAAGGTAATAAGGTCAGAATTTTGTGGATTGTCATTAACTACTAAGGTTAAAAGATAAAAAATAATGTTTTAAAAATTTGACCTCATAAATAATTTTGTCATTTGATACAAGTGAACGATTACGAAAAAAGTAGAAATTTATTTTTTCTTGACCTGGATCTCGACCTTAACCTTTTTCTGTTTATAAGCAAGTCGTGATTAACGTATCATTATCAGTTTATAAAAAGTTTAACGTGGTCAGGTTGGTAATCTAAATTTTGGTTCTACTGTAATTATGGTTTGTGGATATTGAAATATTTAACGAAATTCGGTGAAAAAAGTTGCATATACAACTAATTTGATAGTAAGCTAATAATACGACAAGCCGGATGTATATTTGGAGGAGGATAAAATTAAAACAGTGATTTTAGAATGGCTTGAAGTTGATCTGGGATTGGTGTTTAGGGAACGAAGAATTTGAGTGGATTCTACGACCTAATCAGGTTTTTTGGGGAACTTACAATATATATTCAGTTTTTTTGTTCTATTCGTTTGTAAAGGATTTTTCTTATTGGGCTAGTACCATTTTTTTAACAGATCTGAAATTATCTGAGACCATCTGGCATAAATAAATCCCACTTGATACCCTCTCATCTGTTTCATTGAAACCATCCCATTTGATAGCATAGTTTCCTGCCATTTTTATTTCGTTTACCAAAGTTTTTATCTTTTCCCCTTTAATATTAAAAATATTAATAACTACTTTACAAGATTTTGGTATTTCATACCTTATCTCTGTTTCTGGGTTGAACGGATTAGGATAGTTTTGATGGAGAACATATGTCTTTGAAATTTGTTTTTTACGATTATTTTCTACTGATGTAGGCTTTCGTTGGTATTTTAAAACTCCATAGCCATTTGTAGCGGCATAAATCAAGCGCGAATCATTTGGATCAATACGAATTTTATTTATGATGCCGAAATAACCTGGCAAACCATTCATCATCTCTTGCCAATTTTCTCCTCCGGTTTCACTCATATAAATTTTTTCACCAGCAGCATATATACGGCTTGTATCTGTTGGATCTATTGTTACCGAGTTAATTATTTTGTTTTGAATACCGCCATTAATCTCAAACCAGTATCTTCCATTGTTGAGACTTTTATAAATTCCTTCCCATGATACAACTGCAAAAATTGTATTAGGATTAATTGGATTGATACAGATATCTGCTACAGAAAAAAAATAAGTTGGTAAACCAGTTGAAATGAATTCCCAATTTTCTCCACCGTTTAGTGATTTATATATCCCCTGGTTTAATCCCTCACTACGAAATTGAGTTCCTGCATAGATTATTTCAGAATTGAGGGGATCAGAAACAATAGTATAGATTGCACCTATTTCATCCATGCCTTGATTTTTCTTTATCCAATTATTTCCACTATTAATACTTTTATAAACACCATCAGCCGTACCTAAATAAATTATTTGCTCATCAACAATTGAGATTGAATATATATCGATATTTTCTAAATTTTGATTCTTCTCTTCCCATGTTTTACCATGGTTAGTACTTTTATATAATCCTCTTTGTGTGCCAGCAAATATAACATTTTTTTTTACAGACAGAGCGTGTAACCTGATAAATCTGTTTTTAAAATTGCTTCCTGTAAGATTTGTCCAACTGACGCCGCCATCTGTCGTATTATAAATTCCATTGTGTGAGCCAACATATAAAATATTTACATCTGTAGTATCAAGCCATATTGAAGTAATAGGTATTTCTGGCAAATTCCCACTAATATTCTGCCACTCAGAACTGCCTCCGGTTGTATTTTTAAAAATACCTCTTTTGGTCGCTGCATATAATAAATCAGGATCAAAACTTGTCATTTTACAGTCATAAACTTGTAAAGATGTTAATCCCTCATTGATAGATGTCCAACTTTTTCCACCATCGGCAGACTTTGAAATACCATTATAAAAGGTAAAATCACCTCCTCCAGCAGCATAATTACTAATATAAATAATATCTGGTTGTTCTTGATTAATGGCAATCGCAGTTATTGTACAACCTGGGGGTTCAAATATTGATTCCCAGTGTTCCCCAAAATCCTTACTTTTAAATAATCCTAGCGTGCTTCCAATGTATATTTCATTCTCTAAAATTTTTATCGCTGTTATGGATTTCCCAAGATAATTCCTGATTAATACATTTGATCCTTTTAAATTCCATGTATTACCTCCGCTGGTTGTTTTGTAAAATCCACCTCCATAAGTTCCAAGAAAAATAGTCGTAGGATCTGATTTTAAAAAATTTATGGTCCATACAATACCACCTTCGGGGCCTGTATTTATCCATTTGTTTTCTTCACAGATTAAGTAATAATTTGTTTCTAATAATAAGAGAATTATCATTGATATCAGTCTGTATTTATTAAACATAATATAATTTCCATTATGATATTATTTTGCCGGGCGATATTTTTTATTGAACTAATTAATTATGGGACGGTTTCATTTACTTCATCTGACGAATGTTCAGCCATGTAGTACCACGTTCCTGCTTGCGCCCAGTTATAATGTCGATATTCGGCATAATATTCCCACCCAAAATCTGGATCCCACCATCCTTCTATATAATACCACATGACATTTTGTGCAACACATGTTCCACCAGGATATGCGCCTGGCGAAGATTTTCTATAAAGATCAGACAGCGATACGCTACCTGACATCCACCACTCAACTTTTATTTGATACTCTTTGACCCAAAATCCACGGTCATGCCAAACTTTGCGACTTTTTCCAGTTTTTTCAGCAGAAATCATTCCGACACCAATAGGATTTGAATATAAATTTGATAATCCAGAAAGACTTAAACTTAAAAACCCAGCGCACTAAAGTGCAGGCGAAGGCTGAGGCAAAGGCGAAGGAAAAAATCTTAAACCTTTAATCTTCTACCTTGCTCCGCCTTAGCCTTCGCCTCAGCCTTTTCGTTGTAATAGTAATTGATCTTTATTAAAA
>JADHVV010000247.1 GCA_016783825.1 Candidatus Zhuqueibacterota bacterium
TTTGTATGACCATCCTGAACGCCATATTCAACTTCTTCATTCCAATCCTGGTCAGGTAGAAAACCCTGGACTGCATCTCCGCCAACATTAATTTTTACAGGAAAGCTTAACGGTTGCGGCATATTAATTTTAATCACTTGCCCGGTTAACCTGTTTTGATTTGGCGATAAATCTATTAATCCGGAAGTGATTAAATTACAACTTTTACTCAAATCTAATCCCGAAACCGATAAAACCACTGCTGCCGTATTTTCTAACATTGATGCACTATTGACAGAAAAGCCAGGGATTGTATAATTTGACACATCTTCTGCTGTGGATTCATCCACAAGTTCAGAAAGTTGGACTGTAACTTTTTCGTTGCTGGCACGTGCACATAATACCTTCGGAGCAACTTCATCAACATAGCCTATATTTGCAGGATCTGTCAGGCATAAAATCATTTTGCCATCCTGAAACACAACGTTTTCAGGTATAAAATCACAATTGTTTCCAGGAAAAGTGTGGGTTGCTTTTTGCCAGCGAGATTGATCCCAGGAACCAAAATCATCAAACCATTCAAGCTTAAAATTATTATCTGTCCCAATATTCCCGGAATCCGGGGCAAATGATGCATAACTGACATGATCATAATAAGCAAATTTGGGAAGCGCCTGATCATACCACGGTCCAACCCAATTTTCCCAGGCTGGATTCCAAATATTCATCATAATTTTTTGCGGTCTGATCAGCGTTGAAATGGGCTCACCGGTTTGTCGATATACTTCAACACTATCAACAAACCAGGCGACATAATCCGGTGTCCATTCAATCGTGTAAGTGTGAAAATCTAATGCCGGGTTGAAATTTAAAATTTGGTGACTTTCATGATTGTTACCCTGTTTCGGCGTAATTGTATTGAATTGGATATCGTTGGGATACCGGTTAATAATTTCAATATCGATTTCATTCCATTGATCAAGCGGATCGATGTCATTATATGTAAAAAATGTTGATGTATGTCCGCTTCCGAGTGAGGCTTTATAGCGAACTTCAAATCTTCCGTAGAGCAAAGATTCTATTGTTCGGTATTCAGCGCCTTTATAATTCTTGGCAGAGCCGTATATCGGGAATATAAAGAGTGTAATTAGAAAAAGAGATTTTGTTTTTATTTTCATAATTATTTTTTGAATTGAATACATTCGATAATCTGAAGTTATAAATTAGACTGCAAAATGGAGTGGTGGAGTTTTGGATTGTTGGAGAATAATAATCCCAGATCAATGGAAATGAATTTATATTTTAAGCAAGCTTCATTGAATTTGTACTGTGTAGTCGTTATTTTGTTTTCGTCCCTTTTTACATCCCCCCTCTGTCCCCCCTTCAAAAGGGGGGAATCGCTAAAAGTCCCTCTTTGAAGGGGGATTAAGGGGGATGTTTTGTTCAACTTCAGTAGCTTATAATAAATTTTAGATAATTATTCCATTGCTCCAACACTCCAGTACTCCAAATTAAAACTTCTTTACTAATCAAAAAAAAAGAATGCGCCGTGTTTTCACGACGCATTCAATTGTAAGAAAATTACTTCATGAGAATCATTTTATTAGTTTGTTTAAAATCACCCGCTTCAATCTGGTAAAAATAGATACCCGAAGTCATATCAGTTGCATCAAACTGAACTGAATAAACACCGGATTCTTTTCTTTCGTTTACGAGTGTTTTTACTTTCTGACCAACCATGTTGTAAACTTCGATTTTCACCTGTACCGGTGCTGATATCGAATAATCAATAGTTGTAGTTGGATTAAAAGGATTGGGGTAATTTTGTGACAGGGTGTAGGAACTGACAGCAGATTTTTCCAATCCACCTTCAACACCAGTGGCAACATGTGTAGTATCACCAATCCAGGTTTGAGACCAGACTTGTGGTGTTTGCCATGCATTGTCAGTATTAATCGATGATGTTGTAAGATTGCCTTCCCAACCTGCTCCGTCATTATCATGGAATGTTATTTCAATGGGAATTCTCATACCACGAACCGGGTAGAACCTGGCATCCTCTCCTGCAACAATTGAATCGAGAGAAACTTTGGTTTCAATGACATAGTCCTGTCCACCAAAATTTTCAAGATAATAACCTTCATCTCCTGCTTGATAAAACGTAGCGCCGCCAAATTCTTCACGACAACTGGTTCCATCCATCACAATCTTGTAATCAGGTTCTTCACCGCGTTGCATTCCAACATGTTTTGCACCTCGTTGATCGTACAACCCAATGAACATTTCAAACGCATCCTGGTTCCACCAGTCGCCTTCACCCCAGGTATAGACATCATCAATCGCATCAATTGCGATATAGAGAAAATCGTTATCAACAGCCAGGTAAACTGTTCCTGTCAAATCGTTACCGTCAGCTACAGTTCCTGCAGAAATAAAATAGGTTTCAGGAGTCATAATATAAGGCGTAATTCCGCTTGCTTCCCATTCTGACAAATCACCATCAGCAACAAAAGTTGCAGGTGGATTCAAGGAAATAGTTGGCGTACCCTTCGCTGTATTTGATACTGCATCAGCAGTAACAGCAAAAGTTGCACTGACATTTCTTGCTGCATCCGTACAGGTTACTGCATAATAATAAGAAACATCTGCATATTCAAGCGGGTACATGAGCCAATGTGCCACTGATTGAACATCCTCGAGGACTCCTGCAGCAACAATATCCACTAAAGGATCTTCTAAATCTGTGATCGGATTTACACTTGCATAAACCGTGTAGGACTCTCCGCTTTCGCCTGTAACATCCTGCCAATAAACTAAATTATAAAACTCATTCGCAAGAGCGCCTAAACCTGTCGGTGCTTCCGGAGCGATCACATCAAAATCAGGATTACCAGTCCAGAAATTATCAAAGTGTAAAGTGCGTCCCCAGGCACCATTAGCTTCTGCTACAAGGTTTAATACTGAAATTGCTCCCGGGTTAAAGTTTTCTGTTCCGTCCTGATTAACAAAACTCGCTAACTCAACTTCATAAAAATGCCACACACCATCTGCTTCAGGTGTAAATGTATGTCCAATTTTGCCATCTTCACCCGATTCCAACTGAATACGGATTGCCGGGCAATCAGCATCGGCTTTTAAATGGAATTGTAACTTATCATTATTCCATTCATTTCCTGTTGCCAAATCTACAGGAGGATTAATATTAAATCCTGCTCCTGTCCAACCGTTGCTCCATTCGTCTCCCTGAATCCATGTTAACGCGTTTGTGCCATCGTCAAAACCGCCGCCTTCAGTTACACTTAATTGTGATCCACCCCAGGTAAATGGCGAGCAGGCGCCAGGATAGTTCATTCCATTAAAGAGAACCAATTCTGCGCCCTGATAACCGGTCAGGGTTAAATTGTCTAAAACGATTGTTCCTGTAGTATGATTACCTTCACCAGAACCACCAATAGAGAATTCAAAGTGAAATCCACCAATAGCATGGGTCTCAAGCTCTCCGTTATCCGCATCGCCAGCCCAACCAGTTAAGTTAAATCCCTGACCATCCCAGGAGTCATTTCGAACCAATGGCATTGTAATCGTATTCCAACCGGCTTCATTATCTAAAATATAATGAAAAGAGTAATAATACTCACCTAATCCTGTATAAGATGAATCTGTAATACCAGCATAGTCAGAAATATTTATACGAAGATGTACACTGCCAGCGGCGGATTGCGCCACAGAATTATAATAAGATATGGAGATTGAGTCATAAGCAGACCAATCCCAGGTTCCGCCAGTTTCAATGTCCGGGTGTAAATGATAAATTTTTGAATAACCGCCCCATCCTTCAATATTGTGGACACTGTAATCAAGCTGCATTGCGCCGGTTCCTTCAAGCACCGGATCTGTTATGTAGCTGATATTTATCCAGCCGAGTGTGCTGTCTGCGTTATCTGATGTTTCATGTGCCCAATAACCGCTATCAGGTTCGGCATCAAAATTATTGATAACCTGACCAAAAGCAAAAGAAACTAAAAGAACTGCAAATAACATTGTAAGTGTTGCTTTTTTCATACGTTACTCCTTTTAATTAAGGTTTAAAGTAAATTAAAATTTGTTAAGGGGGCTGGATTAAATAAGTTTCCAATTTCAAATACAAATTGTAATTTTAATCAATAATTTTCAAATGCGAGACGATTAATTAATTTTATCCCGCCCCCTAAGTCCTCCATTCTTTTGAATTTTGTATAACACTTCTTTTTTCTTTCTTAGCACCTCCTTCCGGGTTTTATTTTTTTCTGATTTATTATTTGTTAAATTATCTGTAAATTTTTAGACCGCATTCTACTCTTTAAAAAATATCCTTATAAATGCAACTTGCATACCAATTATTACATTTTTTTAGTCCTGTTGTTATTACAGAAGTTATGGTGCGTTCGTATCCATCATTCACATATTTTATTATTAAATTAATAATAGTGAATTATTAAATTGATAAGGTGATTAGAATCTAGATAAAGAATAATGCCTGACTTTCTCCAACAGTAAAGAAATGCGCATAGTCGCATCCGCCTTTGGCGTGATCCCACTGAAATAAAACATATAACCCATAAACTGTTCAGCCACAGAGACACGAAGACACAGAGTAAAAAAAAGGAAAATTAATACGTAGTTTAAATGCTATATTAAGGTGAAATTGATACATTCACATGATAAAATGATTATCTTTTCTATAATTTCTCTGTGACTCTGTGTCTCTGTGGCAATTTATTTTTTATACCTGAACAGTTACCATATAACTTTTTAATTCTGTAACCTATCCACTTTTTCACATTAATTTTGAATAATTAAATTTTAAAAAAGAACATCCTGTTTCATCCTGCACAATCCTGAAATCCTGTCTAATTTTTTTACAAAACAATCATTTTCTGTATTTGCCTTTTACTCTTTTCAGCTCCCGAATAATTGATAGAATAAAAATAGATGCCACCATTTAAAATATTGCCATTAAAATCTCTTCCATCATAAATAAAACTATTTTCCCCAGAAGATTCCAGAATTTTTTTCTCCTGATATACACGCTGTCCCAAAACATTATAAATAACGAGAATTACTTCTCCTGTACTCGCTGAATTAAACTTTATTGTGGTTGAATTACCAGCTTTTGTACTGATCGAAAATGGATTAGGATAATTTTGACTAACAACAACTCCATCGGGATTTGTTGTGCTATCTCCACTTGTAGATATTAATTTGAAATCTACATGGTTAATATTAAACCCACCTTCAAGAAAATACAATTTTAAGGATGAAGTACCAGCCTGAAGTTCAACATCTGAAACAGAAGTAGTAGCCCAGGTTTGCCAACCGCCAGTATTGGGGACTTCAATTATTGAAGTTATTTCATTATTATCCATGTATAATTTTATCTTCCCTGTACTGTTAGATGATGCAATTCGTAAGTCGATTCCATACACCCCTGTTTGCTCTATTTCTACGGTGTAATTTATCCATTCTGCAGCGTCGATCCAACCGACATTGTATTTTGCGCCAAACAAATCCGAACAGGCTTCAATATCAACACCGTCATTGCGGTATTGCCAGCCAAAATTCCACGTCCCATTGTTCGGTCCGCCACTCAACCATTGGTATTCTTTGTCATAATAAGCTACATTTTGAGTACCAAAATCATAGTCCGAACAATTAATAATACCC
>JADHVV010000248.1 GCA_016783825.1 Candidatus Zhuqueibacterota bacterium
AAGTGATTAAAATTAATATGCCGCAACCGTTAAGCTTTCCTGTAAAAATTAATGTTGGCGGAGATGCAGTCCAGGGTTTTCTACCTGACCAGGATTGGAATGAAGAAGTTGAATATGGCGTTCAGGATGGTCATACAAATAAATTAGCCGAAGGAGAAACCATTACCGGAACAGATACTCCGGATATCTATCGAAGCCAACGATTAAATATAGTAAAATATAAAGTACGAGTACCCAACGGAATTTACAATGTCACACTAATGATGGCTGAACATTCATTCGATGAAGTTGAAAAACGGGTATTTGATATTTACGTAGAAGATAATTTAGTTGCCAAAAATTTTGACATTATAAAATTGTCAGAAAAGCAGGCAGCTTTTAATATAAATGTTAATCGCATTCAAGTTAGCGATGAGATTTTAGATTTACATTTTGCAGCAGGCAAAGAACATCCTTGCCTTAATGGATTGATTGTTGAAAAAGTAAATGCAAAAGTAGGGGAGCTAAACAGGAATCCAAAGAAAAATTATTTGTTAATTCAAAATTATCCCAATCCATTTAATTCATCAACAGTGGTTCGTTATTTTTTGGAAGAAAGTGGTTTCGTAAAATTAAATATTTATGATATTCAGGGAAGAAAAGTACAAACATTAGTTGATGAGTTTAAGGAAACAGGTTCTTATTCACAAAAATTTGAAGCAACCGATCTTGCGACCGGATTATATTTCTCTCGTTTGCAAGTTAGGGATATTAATAAAACGATTAAATTGACATTGATGAAATAGATTGGTTTGCTCCGCCATGCCGTGAACGACATGGCTCAAAGGTGGAAGGACATTGAAATGTCCTTAATAAGTATGCTTTAGCGTACTTCCATCTTTTAATCCCGCATTACCGAGCGGGTCGATTTAGGAAAATTTGCTTAACAATGAAGTTACAAAATAGAATGCATTAATAAAAGGAAGAAATTATGAAAAAACAAGTTTTGCTAGTAATTACCCTTCTATTATTATCAAGTATCGGATTTGCGCAGACCACCGGTAAAATTGCCGGCAAGGTTACCGATGCAATTTCTGAAGAAGCGCTCGTCGGTGCAAATGTTTTAATAGAGGGAACGTCTTATGGAGCGGCAGCCGGTTTTAACGGTGAGTTTTTTATTATCAATGTTCCGCCCGGTGTTTATACGCTCCGAATCCAAATGATGGGCTATGAAACCGTTCTGTACCAGGATGTAAATGTCTCCGTCAACAGAACGACTGATACTCACATTAAAATGAAGCAAACTGTGATCGAAGGCGAGGTCGTGGTTGTGCAAGCGGAAAAGGTGGCTATCAAAAAAGATCAAACAAGTACTGTGCGTAACGTTTCCTCCGAGCAAATGGAAATGCTGCCGGTAGAAAATATTGGGCAAGTGGTGGCAATGCAGGCTGGTGTTGTGAATGGTCATTTCCGCGGCGGCAGGCTAAATGAAGTTGCCTATTTAATCGATGGCGTCGAAGTAACCGAATCTTTTGGCGGCGCCGGACGAGCTGTTGACCTGGAACCAGAGGCAGTTCAGGATCTGGAGGTTATCACAGGTACCTTTAATGCTGAATATGGCAAAGCCATGAGTGGTATTGTAAATGCGGTCACCAAAGGAGGAGACGTAAAATTTCACGGATCATTTTCAGCAAACCTCGCTGAATTTCTCACGCCAAACGATCACATCTTCATTGGAATGAAGGAAATGGATCCAACACGAAATCAGGATTACAAATTTCAGTTAAGCGGACCGATTTGGGGAAATAAAATTACTTTCTTCACAAATATACGGTACCAGGATAATAAGAATCATTTGTTTGGTGTGCGACGGTTTGAGGTAGATGACTTTAGTGATTATTCCGGTACTACTCCGGAATCATGGTATTCGGAAGCAAATGGCGATAGCGATTATGTTTCCATGAATGGCAGCAATAACATTTCTTTCATGGGAAAATTGTCTGCAAACCCATTTACCAATTTCAGAATCTCACTACTTTACACTAATAATAATGATGAATGGAATGGTTATGATCATGGGTACAAGTATAATCCGGATGGCACAGGTACGACGCATCGCACAACGGACATGTATTCCATCAACATCAATCACATGTTATCCCCAAAATTATTTTATGAACTGAAGCTATCGCAAGTGGATAGTTATTACGGCTGGTATTTATTCAAAAGCGCGACTGATTCAAGATACATTCATGATGCATATAATGACAACTCGGGCCCTGGTTTTTTTACCGGGGGACAGCAAAAAGATCATAGCGAACGAACAATGATCGATAATAGTTTGAAGTTAGACTTAACATACCAGATGAATCAGCGCCATGCTTTCAAAACAGGATTTTCATACATTCAACATGATGTGGATAACCGATGGTCAAATATTCGAAATAAATATTCAGGATTGGATGAAGATGGAATATTTTATTATGATTATGAACAGAATAAAACGATCTTTCCCAATTATGAAGCGGTAATTTATCCGGATTCATCAATATATTCTGATATTTACCGTGTAAAACCGTTTGAGTATTCGGGATACATTCAGGATAAAATGGAATTTGAAGAAATGGTGATCAATGTGGGAATTCGATATGACTATTTTAATCCAAATACTTTAATTCCCTCTGATCGCAGAAACCCGGCAAACCAGTTGAATTTACCGGAATCGCAAACGTCAAGCTATCCAAAAGCTGAAACGCAGACGCAGATAAGCCCCCGGTTTGGACTTTCCTATCAATTGGGAAAAAGAGCGTTGCTGCATTTCAGTTATGGACATTTTTTCCAAATGCCGCCAATGTACGCAATGTATCAAAACCACTCTTTCCAGGTAGCGCCCAGCGACTATGCAACAACAATGGGCAATGCTGAAATCAAAGCTGAAAAAACCGTCCAATACGAAATTGGTCTTTGGCAGGAAATAATGGAAGGTATGGGACTGGAAGTATCACTTTTTTATCGTGATATTTATGATCTGTTAAGTGCAAAAGTTTTCAGCACCTATAACCAGATAGAATACGGACTTTACAGCAACAAAGATTACGGCAATGTAAAAGGACTTGAATTGAAGTACGATTTTAATTGGGGGAATGTCTCAACATTCCTGAATTACACTCTTCAATACACACGCGGTAATGCGGATAATCCGACACAGACTTTTAACAGGGCTGGTGAGAGTAGAGATCCCATCAACCGGTTGATCCCGCTGAATTGGGATCAGAGACATACTTTAAATGTAACTGTTGGATACAATACCAGGGATTATGGTTTTACGATGACTGGTTACTATAATTCAGGAGCGCCATATACATGGTCTCCCATTGGAGAGAGTATGCTTTCCCGCGTAAATCTGTACCCGAACAATAGCTGGCGACCAACCCGCTATACTGTTGACTTGAACGGATTTTATGATTTTCAGGTTATGAAAAATATTAAAGTAAGACTTTCTCTTAATGTATATAATTTGTTGGACCAGCTAAATGAAGAATGGGTGAACAGCCAGACCGGACGTGCTTACACAGCAATTATCAGGGATACTGATGAATTGAACCATCGAAGTGATTTTAATGAATTCGAAGACATAATACAAAATCCTTCAATGTATGCAGCGCCGAGATTGGTGAAATTGGGGCTTGGTGTTGTATTCTAAAAAAAATAAACCACGAATTGCACTAATTACACGAATTCATGAGTTACAAAGTAAGGTATGAAAGGTTATTCTTAATGAATTCAATTTTCTTTTGACAATTTTTTGCTTTTGATTTCTGAAACAGAATTAGTGAAAATTCGTGAAATTAGTGGTTAAAAATATAGAGAGGCAAATTTATGAAAAAAATAAATCTCACGATTTTCGTTCTATTAATCATCCGGATGAGCTTTGCTTTCGGTCAGGGGAAATTGTACGATGGACCGGATGATCCGGCAGGAGATATTGCTGCCGAGAGAGAAGGCTATATGACTGGAAACAGGGTATATCTTTATTTTAAGAATAATACCGAATTATCTGATTGGCCCAAAGTTGATGTCTCCAGATGGCCTAATACTTACGATGGTGTTAAGATGGTGGATGGTATTGGTCTATTAATTGGCGCACGAACTTTTATGAGGAATGATACCATACCGGTTACTGATCCGTCAGAAATTATCCAATTAAATTCGGTAGGTGCACTGGACACACTCCATTTTTTACAGACAAGCTACCGTGAAGAAATGGATACCGATCCGACCGGTACTGTTGAATGGGGATTATACCCGGTTTTTGGTTATTTTGATGAATTAAGTGAATATCCTGCCATGAGCAATCGTTCTGATTCCTGGCCCATAGGCGGTTGGCCTGACGCGCCTGACTTCGTTGATGAAAAAGGAAACACTGAATGGAATGGACGGTTTGGTCGAGGCGTTAAATATGCAAGTTTGGAAACCTATTTTGTAGCCAATGATGCGCAGGATCAAGAATATTTAGGGATAGAAGACCGTGTTAAATATTACCCGAAACCGGGCAGATTCATTGGTGATATTCGTCCAAATGTAACCATCCAAAAAAATGCACCTTGGGGTGGCCTTGGTATCCGCGTCGAACAGAGAGGATTCCAATGGAATAATGCACAAACCCGCGATGCGCTTTTCTGGGAATATAATATTTCAAATGTCTCGGATTATGATATTCCGGAAGTTTCTTTTGGGTATTGGGTTGATAATGCAATTGGAGATAATATTGCGGGTTCCGGTGAAGATGACGAGCTCGGGTATTTTGATACAAAAATCGATATGGCATATTCCTGGGATATCGATGGTATCGGACAGGGAGGTTTTCGTACCGGCACGATGGGCTTCGCATATCTTGAAAGTCCTGGTTTGGGATATGATGGTGTAGATAATGATGAGGATGGATTGATTGATGAGCAAAGAGATAATGATGCAACTCAACTTATTGGACCAACCGATGGCATAACAGATATGAATGCATTCTTGGAATTTTATAATCTTCAGGCAAGTGATTTAAAGGAACATTGGGATGCTGACGAAGACCAGGATTGGGAAGATGGAAATGACTTGAATGGTGACGGTATTTATCAGATCAACGAGTTCGCAGGTGATGATGTCGGTCTGGATGGTGTTGGACCATCAGAATTGAATTATTACGGTCCCGATGAAGGTGAGTGTAACCACAAACCGGATCGCAGCGAAGGCATGGCAGAACCCAATTTTGCAGAGACAGATGTCAGTGAATCTGACATGGTGGGATTAACATCATTCTTGTTGTTTCGGGTACCATCTCATTCGCCGCCTTATAATAATTGGTTCAGAAATGATAAATCCATGTGGGCGCTTGTTGGCGCTGACTCTCTTGTTGAAAGTGTCGAATGGACTTCCAACCTGATCGAGGTTTTTGCATCGGGTCCTTTCCCGCTGTTTCAGGGAAGAACCGAAAGAATTTCCATGGCTGAAATTCACTCTTATGATCCGCTTGAAGGATTGAATTCTGAAGACCACCGGGCGCCTTCATTATTCAATAAGAAAAAAGTCGTCCAGGTTATTTATGAAAAAGATTACCGCTGGGCATCGGAACCAAAAATGCCAACATTGACAGCAACACCCATGGACGGCAAAGTTATTTTAACCTGGGATAAT
>JADHVV010000066.1 GCA_016783825.1 Candidatus Zhuqueibacterota bacterium
CTATTTAGAGAATTAAGTCTTGGAAGAATACAAAAAAGAATTTGATTTCTTATTTGAGAACACAGGCACTGCGCATGCTGTTTTGAATACAGATAGCACAATTCATTCAATAAATAAAAATTTTGAAGAATTATGCGGGTATTCCCAAAAAGAAATTGTTGAAAAGAATTTTTTAATAAACTTCATTTCAGGGAAATGCCATTCTAATATCAAAAAATACCTCGAAGCCTTTTCAATAAATTCTTCAGCAAATTTAGGCACAGAAACTTTTGAATGCAAATTCTTCAATCGGCAAGGATACCAAAAAATTATCGTCCTTACGCTCAATTGGATTCCAGAATACCAAAAGTTTTTTGCCACGCTAACCGATGTAAGCAAAATAAGAAGAACGCAACTGGGCAGCATTAACTCAGAACAGCGTGATACAATTGCAAAATTTGGATCCGGGGTTGCCCATGAAGTCAAGAATCCGCTCCAATCAATAAATACATCAGTTGATGTTTTGAGAGATGGATTGGAACTGAATAACCAGGATCAGGAACTCATGGATATTATCTGCGAAGAAGTAATGAATTTAAATGGAATTATTGGAAAATTCTGGGAATTCACACGGAATGAAGATCCAAAATTTGAATTTTCACAAATCAACTCACTCATATATGAAACATTGCAACGTTTTGAAAAATATTTTGTTATCGGTATAGAAAAAAAAATAAAATTAGAAAAAAATTTACCAGAAGCTTTTATTGATCGTAAACAAATGTCCGATGTACTGAAACACATTATAACAAATGCAGTAGAAGCAATGCCGCAAGGTGGGAATATTAGTGTATACTCGAGTATCATTACTAATGAATTTCACGAGAAACAAATTCAAATTAAAATAAAAGACAACGGTACCGGAATGTATGAAGCTGATTTTGAAAGGATGTTCATACCCTTTTTCTCCACAAAAATCAACCATATTGGATTGGGATTAGCATATTGTGAAAGAATTATTTATTACCACAATGGTGAAATTAAAGTTGAAACTGAACTCGATCAGGGAACAGCAGTTTTCATTAATTTACCATTAACCTATCCTCTTTGAATATTAAAACCAGGAGTTTATATAAATGGCAGACATCTTATTAGTTGACGACGAAGACAATGTGAGGCGACCCATTGCCATACAATTATCAAGGGTTGATAATTACAATGTTGTTGAAGCTAACTCCGGCAATAAAGCCATAAAACTTTTAAAAGAAAAATATTTCGACCTTGTTATAACCGATTTGATAATGAGCCCGGTTGATGGGATTGAGGTTTTAAAACAATCCAAAAAGATAAGCCCTGCTACCGAAGTTATAGTTATTACGGGTGAAGGGACAATACAAACCGGGGTTGAAGCGATCAAACTTGGCGCATACCATTTTATCGAAAAACCAATCAAATCCGAAAAATTTATCATATTAGTTGAAAAAACGCTGGAAAAATCCCAGGCATCAAAAGAAGTAAAATATCTGCGTGGAGAACTTAAAGAAAAATACAAATTTGAAAATATAATCGGCAACTCAGAACCCATGTATAAAATTCTAAAATTGGTAGCCCAGGTAGCACACACTGATAGTACAATCCTGATAACGGGTGATAGTGGCACCGGTAAAGAATTGGTTGCAAAAGCAATTCACAATAATAGTTTTCGCGCCGATAAACCAATCCTTGTTGTTAACATTAGCGCGCTGCCGGAAAATTTAATCGACAGCGAATTGTTTGGACATATTAAGGGCGCGTTCACTGGCGCCATTAAAGATAAAAAAGGAATTTTTGAAGAAGCAGATTTGGGCACAATATTTTTAGATGAAATTGGTGATGCGCCTCCGCAAACTCAAATTAGATTATTGCGCGCCATTGAACATGGTGAAATAAAAAGAGTTGGTGATACGAGGCCAATTAATGTCGATGTAAGAATTATCGCTGCAACAAATCAAAACATAAAAGAGCTTATTAAAGAAGGTAAATTTAGAGAAGATCTTTATTTCCGTCTAAACGTAATTCCAATCTATATCCCGCCATTGCGAGAAAAAAAAGAAGACATTCCGATTTTAGTCAATCATTTCATACAAAAATATGCCCGCGATAATAATACAAAAATTAAGACCATTTCACCATCAGCCCTGTCACTATTTTTAGATTATAACTGGGAAGGTAACGTAAGGGAGTTAGAGAACATAGTTGAAAGAACAATGGTATTATGCACAAAAAATAACATTGAAACCGATGATTTAGCTTTATCTTTTCCACAAGGAGTGCCAAGAATTAAAAAAGCTGTTGAAGATAAAACCGATATGACATTAGAAGAAATGGAAAAATGGCTCATACTAAGTACCCTGGAGCGATATGACGGTAATCAAAAATTAACAGCACAAAAACTTGGTATTTCCACAACCACTTTGTGGCGTAAGCTTAAGGAATATGGAATTCTGAAAACTGGCGAAGAAAAGAATTAATAAAGTTTTTTTCCATATAAAAACCGATTTTTTTGTTCGATATTCGGTGTTCGGAGTTAGCTATTCGATATTCGATGTTCCGCGAAAGCAAGTCTCAAAACCACTTTCACATTAGTACAGACCTCGCAAATCATAATAAATTGAGCATTACTAACCACTTATATTTTTGATAGTTGCAAGAAAATTTGACATTTTAAGATTTTAACAAAACGAAAAAATTTAAACTTTCAGCATTTACTATTTAAAACTCATCCCCCAAACCCTACCCTGCGGGCATTTTCAACCTTCTCTTAAAAAGAGAAGGGGGCTTTACCCTGTATGTAGGAGTTAACGATTTAAAATTTAATATGTTACTCCCCCTCTCTTTTTAAGCTGACCGTTACCCACATTTTTTACTGGACACTGGGAGGAATTGTAAATGAATTCATATTTGTTGTTTTTTATAAACTTAATAACTTAATCAAAAAGACTGTCTTTGGTTGAAAAAAACAGTAATAGCTTTGAAATATATTAAAACTGTCATTTCCGCATGTTTTTAGCGGGAATCCACGTTTTGCTGTACTGAAATGGATGCCCGATAAAAGCATTCGGGCATGACAGAGTACAAATTTTAATCTTCCCCAGTGTCCAGTAAAAAGATATGGGACATGGTCAGCTTTTAAAGAGAGGGGGAGTAACATCCTGAATTATAATTAGTTAACTATTGCATAGTCGACATCCCCCTTCTCTTTTTAAGAGAAGGGGGCCGGGGGGATGAGTTAAATATGAATTCTTAATAACACCATTAACTTGTTATAATTCAAGTGATTACTAACTTCTCGGACAGACACTAATTAAGGGAATAAATTCAGTAACAGGAAGAATTTGGGAGTTAACGAGGGAGCTTTTTAGGTATCCGCACAATAAAACATGGTAAGTGCATTATATCTTTTTTTGTTGCATGCTAAAAAATTTTTATCGCAGAATAATTTGTAGCAGAATAATTCTGCTACAAATTATTCTGCGATATAGCGAACTTATATTAAAAGACTGTTTTACAAATTACCAATAAATATTGAATGGATACCTTTTTATGATATAAAAACAAAATCTCTGCCTGGTTTTTTTCACTCCTTATATTATTTTCAATTACAATCACTCCCCCGGCTGCGTCGCAATCAAAAATCTTTCCGCTCCGACAATTTTAGCGATGTCAACAATTTCAACAGTTTTTTCAACATCGAATAACGAACATTGAACACCGAATATCGAACAAAGATAAACAAAACAATTCCAGGTTATTTACTCCAACACTCCAATTCTCCATCCATCCGTTTTTATTTCATTTATTCATACAAAAGCTCAACTAAAACTCTGCCAACATTGCCCAGGCTGCGCGGGCTGCATTTATCCGGTGTATCTTCTATTGTGTGCCAATACTCATAATCAAAATCAATAATATCGACGCATTGGATACCTGCTTGTAATAAATTAAGATGATCGTCGTACACATCGTGTTTGGTTTCGGGGATAAATTCAGTGATGCCCAAATCCTGCGCTTTATTCCAGATGCGATCAACGATTTCACGGGCGTATCGATGGGAATTAAGTTCGATGAATAACTGCTGGTCCGCATCCCCGATCAGGTCGAGCAATATGCCAAATTCCGGGCGGTATTGTGATGAGACCGTTTGCGCAAAATGTTTTGAACCCAATGCCCAGGAATCATTATCGCCATAGCTGCCAAAATCTTCCGCATCAAAAAAAACAATGTCAACACCATAGTTTGGTTTTAGAATATGAATGATGCGCGCAATTTCCAGCAACACGGCGACTCCTGATGCGCCGTCACTTGCGCCCATTACCGGTTTTTTATGATTAGCCGGATCCGGGTCCCTGTCAGCCCAGGGGCGCGTATCCCAGTGAGCGCATAGTAAAAGCCTTTTGCTGTTTTCAGTATTAAAATTAGCAATAATATTGTAGCAGGCAACCGAACGTCCGTTCAGCTTTATTCTTGTTTGAAATGGGTGTTCAGTAACCTGGTTAGTGTACTTTCGCAGTGTTTGCACCAGGTAATTTTTACATTTTATGTGGGGTTCAGTACCAGGGACTCTTGGTCCAAAGTCGCACTGTTTTTTGAGAAAATCGAAAGCATTATCCTGGTTGAATTTCGGAACTACCTGGCTTTGGCAGGAAGAGAGGAATAAGGTGATTGTTAGGATGAGTGCTATTAATATAGTTTTTTTCATTGTGTCATATTGTTAGTTGATTTCAAACGAGACATACTGTGAAATTATTTGGAATTATGCCAATGATGGATGTTTTTGTAACTATTTGTAATTTATTGACATCCCCCCCCTTCAAAAAGGGGGGAATTACGCACACCATATTTTGTAAATAATTTCAGATTACGGAGTTAACTGGATTAGCGTACTTTTTAACAATCTAATCTGGACAGGCCAGAAATAATAAGTGAATTAATAAGGAGCGTTGGATCATCCGCCGGTTGGCGAAGATGCGACTTGTCGCATTGTTGGAACCAGACTCCATCAATCCATTACTCCAATACTCCTTTTAGGTTGCATTGAATTTTTAGAATATTTTTTTGCTCATTGTACAAGAAATGAACTTTTTAGATATTAAATTAAGATCCTCGAATGGCAATATTGACATTAATTCCCAACTCCTGAAGCGATGTATCACCAACCCGTTTATTTCTGTTTTTACCTAATTTAAAGTGCATTCCCCCGCGAACATTTCGGCTGAACGAGTAGGTCAATTGCGGTTCAATGGACCAGCTTTCGCGCATATCCGTTTCAACCCAATCCTGACCTCTCAAATTCTGGAAACTCTGGTTGTTGTTCATGCTCACGGTGAGTTGCAGATCCATGGTATTTTTTAGCTCTTTATTCTTTAGAAATGGCAGCGGAATTCTTAAGCCGCCGCTGTGAGACCATGAAGCTGTAAGCGAAAGGTCGGATTGAACTGACTTTTGTCCGCCGGAACCGCCCTGAACTGTCATGTTAACACTCTCCGACCAATTGTAGCGCAGGTTCACCGTAATATTTTTTTTCAGGGTCATGTTTAATCCTGCCATTGGGCGAAATGCCTTGTTATAAGAGAGCTTGGTTGGGTTGTTTGGATTATTCTGCCATGACTGTTGCCGTTTCCCTGAAAAATTGTGATCAAGGCTCAGCCGTTGGATAAATTTCTTCAAAAAACCAATTTTCTCCAATCCGGACCAGCGGACGCTCCATTCTGGAATCGGTATCCCACTTTTACCTGAATCTCCTTCCATATAAAACCATGATTCGGATTCATCCCCGGTGATTGTTGTGGTTTCATTTTTATTATTATCCCGATTATATTTAAGAGAAACATCCATTTGTTTGATGATCTTCAAACCACTTTGCAGTGAAATACTATTTGTAAATCTCAATGACCCGGTATTGGTACCGACTCCTTCAACACTTTCCATGCCGGGATTATTGCTCATACCCATCATATAGTCGAAAGATGGCATGCCGCCTAACGGATTTAAACCATAATTGCTGACATTATTACTTTTCCTGATATTAATAGTCAGCGGTTTTATGCGGCTGGTGAAGAAGCCAATCCCGCTGCCAAGTATTTTTTTTGGACTGAAGGAAGATTTTTTCTTGTCTTTTTGTTTTCCTTTTTCTTTTTTCTCCTGCTCGGGTTTTTCTTCTGTTCTTTTATTTCTATTGGACGCCGGTCTTCTCCCCCGTGTACTTCTCCCCCTGGTTGAAGAAGATTTTTTAAATAATGATTTAACCAGGTTATCCGGATCAAAAGTCAGAGAAGTATTCAGCGAAGTATTATTTGACGCATTGCGTCCCCTGTCTTTCAACTGCAGATTATTTGAGAATTTGAAATTCGTGGAATATGTAACATTCGTTTTTAGCCACCGGGCAAGTTGTGGATTATAAGTGGTTTTGAACATCTGGTTCATATCAGTTAATTGACCGAATTTGAAATTCGAGAGTTCTTCTAACGGTTTTTCTGAATTTCTCAAATCGTTTTTATAATTCCGGGAAAAATCGAATTTCAAACTCTTGAACGGATTAATACCGGTTTGGAAGCTCCTTGAAATACGAAATGTTTCATTATCCGTGATAACGCCGGACCGGGTTTCTGCTTTTGAATTTGACCGGTTACCGGATGCCTTGACACTGAAACTGCTGGGCAGGTAAAAGAATTTTATTTCCGCCAATTTTTTCATCAGCGGCGTTTTTGCCAGCCATTTAAACGGTTCCAAATATTTGTCTTTCGGAAAAGCAAGGCTATAATTGACATTAGCCGTATATGTTGTCCGGTCAGAATATTTATGGGTTGAGCTTGTGCTGCGCGATTCAGCAGTATTAAAACTCAGTGAAATGCGGTCAATGGAGTGTTTGATGAAAAAATTATTGGAACGGGTATTCTTTTTGAATGAAACGCCAAATCCTTTATTCTCGCTGACATTTTGAATTTTTACCATTTCCGAATCAGGCATTTCACTGGTTACTAAAATATCGCTGCCCGGCAAATATTTTGGTGTTGATTTCCGCCTGGAGTAATTAAAATTAATGGGAATAGAAAGCCCCCACGACCGCGGTAAAAATTTATGCAGTGAGAAATTTCCTGAAAAAGTAACGCCTATTTCATTATTACCTGAACCAAATCGCTGGTTGACATTGTGAAAATCCGCATCCTTTTTGTTGATCTCTCCGTTTATCGAAAATACATCAGCTACTTGTAACTGTGCACGGGCGCGCAATGCGATTCCTTTATCTTTTTTCACACCGGAAAGGCGCAATTCATTCACCCATATTTCTCCATTGAACGGTCTCTGGTAAGTGTCAATATGATTTTCCGTTGCTTCAGAATTAGAGATATTTTTCACACCAAGAATAAACTGGCGCACATTTGTTAATGAAGGCTCCCCCTTTATTTGATACGTCCTTCCATCTCCCAGACTGTCCACTCTCAAACCTGTCAAGGTATCAGGCGGCTGCAATTTTAACATTGCCATTTTGTTCAGCGGGATTTCCATATTATTACCTTCCCAGCCCTCAAAGACCGGGGCTCGGTATTCGTAATAATTGTTATCATCAGACCCAAACCGCAGGAACAATTCAATGCTGGTTTTATCTTGTGTGAAACCGGTTCCGTAAGTATCGCCGCCGTGAATGAACATTTTCATGTTATCATAATGAATGTAATTTTCTGCCTGAAAAAATGTTTTGCGGAGAATACCACTGGCGCCGGGTTCCAATTCATTGATACGAACGATGAGCGCCTGCTCTTTCGCTTCCACACGGGTGATGCGGTCTTTCACTCCGCTCACACCGGGTGGCGCTACATAATCATCATTGTCATGGGTATTGGTAACAGCAGCGACAACGGTTGTATCATTTTTAGGATCAAACGGGGTTATTTCATCCGGCGCGACTCCCATCTCTTTCCAGTCATTACCAACAAGATTTATTTCAGCGATTCTTAACCTGGTAAAAGCATCGCAGCTATCAATCCAGACCCGGGCATATTCGATTCGCGACCAATCAGGAACACCTATTGCTTCGAATAGGTTCAACGGAATTCGATACATCCGCCAACCAAATTCATTTTCCTGCCCCCCGGCAATCCACGATGTATCGGCATGATTTTTTGCCAAACTGAATGTTGCCCTGAAAAAATTATTCTGCATATCCAACGAACCATTGCCATTAAAATCTTCGCTATCGGGATAACGACCGCCAGGATCGTTTTCATTACCCTCTGTACCATTAATAAGAGAATAATCATATCCGCCTGTTGTGTAATTCCAGTCATCATAACTGTTCGGTTCGCCAGGATTTTGTTCTCCATCATTATTAATATCCCAATAATCCTCAGGATCAGCGCCTGTCATGCCATCCAACCCCACATCTTCACCTGCATCGAGAAGATTGTTGCGAATACCGTTATCAGCAATGTCTTCAGTATTGAGCCTTCCATTGGGAATAATATCTTCGGAAATTTGTCCTAAATCAATATGTAAATTTCCCTGGCTTCCGTTGACCCACACTTCTAAAAACTTGCTATCGGTTTGATCGGCATAGCCGGCTGAAAGCCAGCGCTGGATACCGTTCCAAGATTGAGTTTTTTCGTAGGTCGGATCATCAGTTACCTCAGCAGGATCAAATTCCATGGTTAAAACATGTACACGTTGCGGCGTATTCGGATTATGCGTATCACGGTTGGGCCAAATTTCACTAATAGCAACCTGTTCGTAGGGATTGTACCATATCAGGTGACCACGTTTTTTATAAATTTTTAGAGTTTCAGAAAAAGAGGGCGGGTCCGGTATCAATCCAATCCCCAGCGGCGAAGAAGATGGACGCCATCCGCTTTTTATAACGCCAAGCGGGGTAATTTTTTTTGCCGCTTCAAAATCATCGATATAAGCAACACCGTTATTATCGCCGGTATTATTATTATTTAATGTATTGGGATTGGGTAATATCTGGGCAATTTCCCCTTCAAAGTTAAGTTTTGAAGGCGCTTTAGTTTCAATTATGGGAAAAGCGTCGATGGCTTTGGTCAGAAAATTAGGTTCAAATGATAACGACGTGTTCACATCCCAGATAAGATTACGCATGGGTCCTTTTCCAACCCGGACCTTCTGATCCATTGTACTCTGGTTTAAGTAAAGAAAAGTACCGCCGATGAATGATTTATCCCAGAATTTATATTCGCCGCGCATTCCCAACAGCGTCTTTTTTTCCAACTGGAACATTTCATTGCGCTGGTAATTCACCTCCACATTTGCCGAGGGGCTGCTTGCCTCCTCGCGAAGAACAGTTAACTTACCGGAGTAATAATCGATGATATAATCTTTATCTTTTATAAGCCGGGCGTCATTGAGTGTAACCTCTTCAGAACCTTCGATAACGTTCCAACCCAGGTCATAATTTGCGCTGCGGTTTTTCGATTTGACTTCAACAAAAAATTTACTCTCGTTAGCGATGTAACTCTGGTTGGTAGTATCGTACATGGCTTCGACATATTTGTCACCGGGTAATAACGGATTGTTTTCATCTGCGAAGGGTCGCAAACTGGGGAATTCCAGCTCACCCTGTCCCAGCCGGAGAAAATTGGAATTGTTATCAATAATATTATCCGGATTATTATCACCATTTTGATCCACATCATCCAGCCCGAAAACATTTAACCATGATTTGGGTCCCTGGGCTGTTTGAACAGTTTCCTGGTCATTTCCTGAAGGTGGATCAAAATAGATTTTTACTTCAAAACCATCCGGATCTATATTTCTACCACCCAGGTAGTAAACATGCCGGAACATTAAATCCCATGTCGAGTCCGCGGGTCTTGGCGATTTTGGCTTAAGCATTTTTAGCATAATAACACTATCTATTTGCGCGTCAAAAACCACTTTGCCAACTTCTTTTCCGGAACTATCACGGTAAGCAATTGCCAGCATTTCATCATCAGAAACTGCATTTCGCAAACGGATAAAACCAAGCGCTGTCTCTAAAAAATATTCGGAGCGATCCAGCCTGATCCAATAGCCATAAGTGTTTTCCTGGTTAACGTGTGATGTATCCGCATTATTTGCATCTTCAACAGCCCAGCCATAAATTCTTCCCTGCTTTTGCTCATACCCGGGTCCTGATTTATAAATTTCTAAAGCTGTGATAATCTTATCCTGAACATAAATATGAGAACCATTATCATACTGGGTATAATTTTCACGGTAACTCTTATCCAGGAAGAAATACACGCCTCTCATGTAGTTATAATCTTTAATCGTGTATTCATCTTCTTCAGCGCCGCCGCTGATATTGAGCGTTTTATTCTCACCCTTTTCCTGGCTGGCGATTGTCGTGAGATGAAAATTGCCGATCTGGGCTTCCGCCTTTATTCCAAAAAGCCCACTGTTTTTACCACTAAAGGATACGAAGCGTGTGCCCGGCAATGAAAGAGAAATATTACCAGCTTGAATGGATTGAAGTATTTCGTCGTCATAACCCTTGTAATTTAATTTAACCGTATTTTCAAAATCGAATGGTCGTTCGCTGTCCTGGTCAACACTGACGGTTACTTTATCCCCAATGTTTCCTTTGACACGAAACTGTTGTTGCTGTTCCATTTTAAAATTATAATCAGAGCCGCGGTTGATAGCTGTTTTTACCTGGCTGCGTTTTTCGTGCCGGAAGCCGCCGCGAATATTTATCTGCCCGGTGACAGTTAATGAAACCTGGTCACCGCCAAAAATGGTTTGAAAAGCCCGGCTTTTAATTTTTACCGGGATAGCGATTTCAATACCACCTGAGCCGCGCTGTTTGACGCGTTCCCCGGTGATTTCTTTTATCTTAAACGTCTGCCAAATAATTGCTTTATTTTTATGCAAACAATAGCGGGTATATTCTTTCAGAGGATAATTTGCCGGTAGATGCAGCGGTAGATCAAAGGTGGTCTCATTAATTTCCACCTCTGTACCAATGCTGTCTATTTTCACATCTCGTTTAATTGTTCGGGGAATTTTTCTTGCTACAGGCTGAGTAAAATCCAGCAGAGAAAGACCTCGGGAAAGCTGTTTGGGAAACAGGGGAATACCGTAGCCTTGCTTTGGTTGTACCTGTAATCCTAAATTGTAGGTTTCGGAGGCAATTACTTTTCCAAAAGAAAAACATAAGATTAAAATCATTGCAACATTGGCAGCAAAAAATTTCAACCCGGTTTTGTTGCTAAATACCATGTACTTCGTCTTGTCTTTGTTCAGAAAGATTTGGTGAATTAATTAGTTAAACTTGAGAACATCATAAATGTTCTGAAAGTTCTTATGGGACTCGGATTAATTAAGTTTCCACAGGCAAATATTTACCCTGCTAATGCGGGATGGAAATTTGCCTAAGGAAGATTCCACAAATTGAATTTGTAACAAAATCAAACGTGGAACAGAAAACTATTTAATCCTACACCCAAAAAAATTTGAAAAGAGAAACATCTAAATCATTAACAAGTTTAACTATAACACTCCTTATCTTTTGGATTTTTTTTGTTAAGAAAAGTAATTGCTTGTTAATAGAAAGAGCAGTGCGAAAACTGCTTGCTAATTTTTTTTGAATTACGTATATTATAACTGCTCTTTTATTCATTGAGTTCCCAACAATTTCATATTTGGTTATTGCTGAGTGGTTAGTGGTGAGTGGTTAGTTGTTTTACAATTATTCTATTAATTACAAACAATTTACTACTCACAACTCACTACTCACCAATAACCAGAAACCAATAACCAGAAATGCTCATTTTATCACGACACATTATTCGTCAACTCATCGGGCCATTCTTTTTTGGATTCTTTGTTGTTACGCTTATGTTCATGTTAAATCTTGTTTTTAAAGAACTGGCGCGTATTTTGAGCAAAGGGCTTGAATTTTGGATTGTCCTTGAATTTTTTGCTTTGAACCTCGCCTGGATCACTGCGCTTGCTGTTCCCATGGGGGTGTTGATGGCATGTTTAATGGTATTTGGTCAATTATCTGCTGACTATGAAATAACTGCCATTAAATCGTCCGGCATCAGTCTTTATCGTGTTATTGCCCCGGCGCTGCTCGTTGCAATCGGTCTCACATTCTTTTTGGCCTGGTTTAATAATTATGTTCTGCCCGACACCAATCACCGGCTGCGATTATTAGCCAGGGACATCACCATGAAAAAACCCACTGTAAATTTGGAGCCCGGCTATTTATATGAAGACATCCCTGACATCACAATCCGTGTAGAAAACCTGGAGGAGAAAGAAGGCTTGTCTTTAATTGAAGATGTATTGATCCACGATAAGAAGGAAGCAAATATAAACCGAAGCATTATTGCACACAATGGGGAAATTCTCGTTAACAAACTAACCGGCCTGTTGCAAGTGACGCTTTTCGATGTTGAAATTCATGAAGTTGACAATGATAAGTTAGCGCAATACAATCGAAGTGATTTTGAAAAATATATTATGAATATTCCAATTCCGGCAATGGTATTGCAGCGAAGAAATTCGGAATACCGGGGGGATAGGGAACAAAGCGCTCAAATGATGCGAACAGAAATAGAAAAAAACAATCAATTAATAAAAAAAAGGAAAGAAAATTTAAATAAATATATTCACCAGCAATTTGAAAGATTTTTCCCAGAAGAAAAAACCGGCGAACAAGAGAAAGCGCTCATTGATTCCATCGTAATTTTATCAAATAGTTTGAAAACATCTGCCCGCTCGAAAACCAACCTGGAAAAACAGGTGCGAATAAATAAAAATATTCTTCGCCGGATCAATTCCGAGATGGACGTTAACAGGAGTTATTTTTTAAGAAACAATAAATTGGCAGTGGAAGTCCATAAAAAATACTCCATTCCATTTGCCTGTATTGTTTTTGTTTTTATCGGCGCACCCCTTGGCATAATGGCTCATCGCGGAAACATGGCTGTGAGCGGTGGTATCAGTTTGATTTTCTTTATTATTTATTGGATTTTTCTCATCGGCGGGGAAGAATTAGCCGATCGGGACTTATTATCACCATTTCTTTCCATGTGGCTGGCAAATTTTATTGTGGGCGGATTTGGGATTTATTTATTGATCAGAACCGCTAAAGAAGTTTCCGTTATAAATTTTAGTTTTTTAACCAAGCTTGTACCAAAACGGTTTCGGTAATTTTCATTTCATTGTTTTCGCTTTGTCTGGCAAAATTGTACAAATAAAATCGATTGGGGAGAAGAAGCTGGTTAATTGGATAATTAGCTGATTAGTTTCTAAAAAGTTCATTTCTTGTACAATGTGCAAGAAAAAATCACGCAAAGCCGCAGAGACGCAAAGATTACGCAAAGAAAATCTAAAGAAAAACTTTGCGTTTCCTTTGCGGCTTCGCGACTTTGCGTGAGATTTTTTTTCATTCAGTGTCGGTTCTGGCTTGTCCAGGTTGGGTAATTGGTCGAATTGGTAACAGGGTAATAAGGAGGAAACATTCATATTTCGAATTCCCAATAACCTTATTACCACTCAACTAATTACCTTTATTATCTAATTACCAAACAATCAAAAACCAAGTAACTTTTATAACTTACCAGGTTAAAATGAAAATACTTGACAACTATTTATTAAAACAATTTTTAGGAACGTTGATCTTTGCTTTAATTGCGTTCACAGCTATTTTCATCATTATTGATCTTATCGAATTTTTAGATAAAATTATTGACCACAACGTTGGTTTTACCATTGTTTTTAAATATTATGTTTATTACCTGCCCTTTATTTTCATCCTGACCTTACCCGTTGCAACCTTGTTAGCCAGCTTGTTCAGCGTGGGACAATTAGCACGATTCAACGAGATAACTGCAATGCGAGCTTCCGGGTTATCCAATTACAGAATTTTGAGTCCTTTGGTGATTGGAGGAATATTCATTAGTTTAATTGCCATGTACGCCGGGGAAACTTTAGTCCCTTATGCAAATCAACAAAAAAAAGATGTTTACCAAACCTACGTTAAAAAAAACACCCGGGCTGGAAAAAGAAAAACAAAAAACATTCAATTACAAATTGACGAAAACCAGTGGCTGATCGTCGGCTTTTTTGATGTGAAAACAAACACAGCTTTTAAGGTAAGCATTGAAGAATTCCGCAATAATTCGATGACACAGCGAATAGACGCTCCCAAAATGATTTGGCAAGATACAACATGGCTGCTGGAGGAAGGTTACCAAAGACAGTTTAAAAACAATGTGGAAGAGACCAGGTCTTTTCAAAAAAAGGAATTGAAAAATATTAATTTTAAACCTGAAGATATTGCCCGTGTCCAAAAGAAAGCTGAGGAAATGAGTTACCTTGAGCTTAAGCGCTTTATTGAAGAGATCATCAGAACCGGCGGTAACCCGGATAGATGGTTGGTGGAGTTATACCTGAAAATATCTTTCCCGTTTGCCAATTTAATTATTATTCTTTTTGGCGCGCCTTTAGCTTCCAGGAAAACAAGGAGCGGGACTGCCATCAGTTTTGGTATCAGCCTGCTAATTTGTTTTCTATATTTTGGTGTTATTAAGCTCGGTCAAAGTTTAGGTCACAATGGAACATTGCCACCGCTTTTTGCCGCATGGTTGGGTAATATGCTTTTCGGGCTGGGAGCAGTTTATATTTTGGTAAAGTCGAATTAGAATTTTCTAATACTAATGTTATTTTATCATCCAACCTGAATGAACAAAAACTATTAAGGAAAATAGGTAATTAGTTTATTGGGTAATTGGGAGTTCATTTTACTGATTAAATGTTTTATTACCAAATTACCTTATTACCAAATTACCTATTCACCCAATCACCTTACAAACGATATTTCTTAATCTTGTACCTCATCGTCCGCAGACTGATCTTTAGATTTTTTGCCGCTGCGGATTTATTTCCTTCTGCTTTTTCAATACTGTCTTTTATGATCATTCTCTCTGCATACTCCATCTTTTTTCTAAACGACTCATCTCTCGATTCACTAAAAAGGTTTTTATGCATATCCATATTAAAATCAGAATACACCGTTAACGGTAAAAATTCAGGAAGAATGACATCGCCTTCACCAAGCACTATGGCATTTTCCACGGCATTTTCCAACTCTCGCACATTGCCCGGCCAATCATAATCCATACATAAAGCAAGTGTTTCCTCAGATATTTTCATTAATTGCCTGTTGTTTTCCTGGCAGAATTTTTTTACGAAATGGTCCAATAAAAGTGGAATGTCATCTTTACGTTCTCTCAGCGGTGGAATCAGAATTGGAATGACATTGAGCCGAAAATACAGGTCCTCTCGAAAATTTCCTTCTTTTAGCGCTTTTTCAAGATTACGATTTGTCGCCGCGACCACACGCACATTAACCGGAACCGATTCTGTCCCGCCAAGATGTGTGATCTCTTTTTCTTGCAGCACTCTTAATAATTTTGTTTGCACACCCTCAGAGATGTCTCCAATTTCATCAAGAAATATTGTCCCATCTTCAGCTATCTCAAACCGACCTTTTTTGTTCCTCACCGCGCCTGTAAAAGCACCTTTGTCGTAACCAAACAACTCGCTTTCCAGCAAAGTTTCCGGCAGCGATGAACAACTAATTTCAACGAGTGTTTTATTTGCACGCGCACTGTTATAATGAATTGCCCTGGCGACCAATTCTTTACCAACGCCGCTTTCTCCCCTTATAAGTACTGTTGACTGTGATCGTGCAACTTTTTCAATTTTTCTGAAAATTTCCTGAATACCTTTGCTTGTACCAATTATATTTTCAAAGCGGTACGATCGTTTTATTTGCTCACGAAGTTCTACGTTTTCTTCAATAATTTGCTTTTCTTGAACAGCCTTTTTTATGGTCAGAAATAATTCATCTAAATTAAGCGGTTTGGTGAGATATTCATACACTCCCTTCTTCATCGCGTCAACAGCATCTTTTACTGAACTGTACGCTGTCATCATGATAGTTTTCATTTCCGGGTGATGAGGTAACGATTTCTGGTACAATTCCAATCCATCCATACCAGGCATTCGTAAATCAGTTAACATCAGGTCGAACTGCTCCTGCTCAAGAAGTCGCAACGCTTTTTTGCCGGATTTTACTCCTGTTGCTTCATACCCCTCATCTCTGATTATTTCAATTAACCCGGACAGTGTATTTAAATCATCTTCAACGATTAGTATTCGAGCCATGTTATTCCTTGTGTTAATAATTTTGTAAAAAAAGTTAACCAGGTAATAAGTAGAATAGGTAATAGGGGGAGGGGATTAATTCACCAATTATCTTATTACCTAACCTGGATGAACCAGAACTAATAAGGGAAATAGGTAATTTGTTTATTGGGTAATTAGGAGTCCATTATACTGAGTAAATGTTTATTACCCAATTTCCTTATTACCAAATCACCTTTTCTTTACGTCTTTGCGTGAGGTTTTTCTAATTTGGTCTATGCTTGGATGTCATTATTGTAGCTTGAAAAGCCTCTAAAAACCTGTCCAAATCGGACTCGTCAACATTCACCATATGTCCAACCCTGATAACCTTGTTAGCTAACAAAGCCTGCCCTCCTGATACGATAATTTTAAATTGCTCCTTTAAAAGGTGAGGCAATTGATCACAACGTGAAAGATGATCTGTTTTTATAACCGTTAACGAGTCTGCTGGATTTTCCGGAAAGATGGACAATCCAAGATTGGCTATTTTTTGTCGAAAATTTTCAGCTGTTTCCTGACTCTTTTTCCAAATATTTTCTAAACCTTCTCGCTTTATTTCCCGGAGGACAAAATCCGCTGCTAAAATTAAAGGGATCGCCGGTGTGTATGCAGCGCCAGTTCCTGACGCCAACGAATGACGTGCCCGGTTAAAATCCAGGTAGAATCTTGGGAGTTCAGCTTTGTCAGCAAAGGTCCAGGCTTTGCTGCTCACTGCTGCCATGGATAAACCAGGTGGCAAACCCAATCCCTTTTGCGATGCTGTTATTGCGACATCGATTCCCCATTCATCCATTTTTAATGAATGGACTGCTGCCGAAGATATGGCATCAACAATAATTAAAGCCGGTGAGTGTTTACGAATTACCGGAACGATTGTTTCTATATTTGTTAGCGCTCCGGTAGATGTTTCACAATGGGTGAGAAAAACACCTTTAAAAGAAGGCGAGCTTTGCAATTTTTGGGTAATCTGTTCAATGGTAACACTTTTTCCCCAGGGAATTTTTAATCTATTCACATGGAGTTTATAGCTTTCAGCGATTAACGACCACCGCTCGCTGAACTTTCCGTTCTCCACAACCAGAATACTGTCGTCTGGAGAGAACATATTTGAAATAGCTGCTTCCATAGCGCCGGTACCGCTGGTTGTCAAAATAAGCACATCATTTTTTGTTTGAAATAAATATTTTAAGTTTTCTGTTAAATTGAGGAAGGTTTTAATGAACTCTGTGCTGCGGTGGAAAGCCATGGATTGATTTAATGTTTTTTTTACCTTTTGGGAGATCGGTGTGGGACCTGCTGTTAACAGCAAATATTCGTTCATTTTTTATTTCTCTGCACAGTTAAACAGCAATTATTAAAAATGTTTGTAACTGTTCAGCTATTCAAGGCATTCTGAACGAGGGAAGGGAATGGTGTAGAGGGAAGTGAAGCATAGTCTGTACTCATTTTAATAATATAATGTAACTATACAGGAATCTCGTATTATTTTAAAAGATGTGTGTACGTTGTGGAGATTCCTGTATAGTCACATTTAAATAAGGAAATACAGACTATGCTTCGGTCGCAAGCTCCCTCAGAATGACACTTGAAACCACACTGAATAGTTATAAATGTTTTTAACATCTTTAATTGTTTTGCCACAAAATTATTTTGCTAAAAAAATAATTGAAAAATTGTAAAATATATTTCAAATGACTATTTAATCAGCCAATTGAACTGCTTAACAACCTACTAATAGATTGCCAAATTTCATGTTTCCCTTGTTTGCTGACAGTTGAAAATCCAAAAATATCAACAGGTTGAAATTCCCGGGCTTCCTGTTTAATAATTTTCAACAGGTGTCCTCTTTTGCTGTTGGGTAGTTTGTCAGTTTTTGTGGCGACCAGTATTAAGGGTAATTTTATAAAATGAATCCAGGATAACATTTCCAGATCCAGTTTTGTGATACCATGGCGGCTATCTATGATCTGAACAATACCCTTCAGATTTTCATTTGTTGTGATAAAGGATTCAATTAACTTTTTCCAACTTAATCGTTCGGATCGAGATACTTTAGCAAATCCATAACCCGGCAGGTCCACAAAATAAAAGTTTTCATTAATCGTGTAATAATTGAGTAAGCGAGTTTTTCCGGGTGTTGAACTGGTCAGGGCTATTTTTTTACGATTTAACAAACAATTAATAAGGCTGGACTTGCCGACGTTTGAACGTCCGGCAAATGCAATTTCAGGAAGTTTATCTTTTGGCAGTTGTTTTAAATGTGCAAAGCTGCCTATAAATTTTGCTGATGAAATTTTCATTAGGCAGTTTTTTTAACTTCCTGATATTCATATATTGGCTCTTTTTTCTTGAGGGCAACATCTTTGGTTATAACGGTTTTTACCACATTTTGCATATCCGGCAAACTGTACATAATATCCAGCATAATGTCTTCCATTATGGCTCTCAAAGAACGCGCCCCTGTTTTTTGTTTTATAGCGTCTTTGACGATTATTTTCAAAGCGGACTCTTCAAATTCCAGTTCAACATCATCCAATTGAAAAAGTTTTTTGTATTGTTTAGTCAGTGCGTTTTTCGGTTCGATTAAAATTGTATATAACGCGTCTTCACTCAATTCGTCAAAGATACAGTTAATGGGCAACCTGCCAATTAATTCAGGAATGAGTCCAAATCGCAGCAGGTCTTCAGGCTGAACATGCCTCAGCAAATCTCCAATATGTTCTTTATTATTTGTTTTCAAATCAGCGCCAAATCCAACACCTTTCCTGCCTATTCTATTACCAATGATTTTTGCCAACCCATCGAAAGCGCCGCCGGCGATAAATAGAATATTTTTCGTATTTATGTTTATTAAATTTTGCTCCGGGTGTTTCCGACCTCCTTTGGGTGGAACTGAAGCGATAGTACCTTCTAATATTTTAAGTAAAGCTTGTTGCACGCCCTCACCGGAGACATCGCGGGTTATCGAAGGATTGCCGGATTTGCGAGTAATTTTATCAATCTCATCGATGTAAACGATACCACGTTCTGCTAATTCAACATCATAATCCGCTGCCTGCAAAAGCCTGACTAAAATATTTTCCACGTCTTCTCCGACATAACCGGCTTCGGTTAGCGTTGTCGCATCAGCAATGGTAAAAGGCACTTGCAGAAAGCGCGCTAATGTCTGCGCTAAAAAAGTTTTGCCGGTGCCGGTTGGTCCGACTAACAAAAGGTTGCTTTTTTCAAGCTCGACTTCATCATTCACAAGGTCAGCTGTTTCCACGCGCTTGTAATGGTTATATAAAGCAACTGAAACGATTTTTTTGGCGTTCTCCTGCCCGATAACAAAAGAATCCAATTCTTTTTTAATTTCAGCAGGAGTCCTGATTTTGCTTTTTGCCACCAGGGCGCGGCGACTCATATCTTCTTTAATAATTTCACCGGCGCTCTTCACGCACTCGTTACAAATATAAACGTCCGGTCCGGTTACAATACAATCCACCTGGTTTGAATTCTTTCCACAAAACGAACAGATGAAAAGTCTTTCGCGGCGTTTTCTATAGTCATCCATAATATCCTCTGGAATTTGGAAATAATTTTTAATTGTAATAATACATATCAGATTTAGGAAATTAAGTAAATTAGGTAATTTTTACCTAATAGGTAATTGGGCAATAAACATTTAATCAGTATTATAAACTCCCAATTACCCAATAAACTAATTACCCATTTACCAAGTTGCCCCATATTCAATTGTTTTTTAAGAAATGTTTCGATGTCAATTAAATAATTCCTAAACTATTTGATTTTCTTCAATTCTTTCCTGCTTTTCAAAATTTCATCGACAATACCATATTTTTGGGCTTCGTCTGCACTCATAAAAAAATTTCGATCCGAATCCTTTGCTATTTTAGAGATAGTTTGTTCTGTATGATTCGATAAAATTTTATTTAATTCTTCCCGAATGATTAAAATTTCTCGGGCTTGAATTTCAATATCAGCCGCCATTCCCTGCGCACCGCCTAACGGCTGGTGAATCATTACCCTGGAATGTGGCAGAATAGATCTTTTTCCTTTTGTACCGGCAGCAAGTAAAACTGCCGCCATACTCGATGCCTGTCCTAAACAAATTGTTGCCACATCCGGCTTAATATATTGCATTGTGTCATAAATACCAAGCCCTGAAGTAACGTATCCGCCAGGGCTGTTGATGTACATAAAAACATCTTTTTCCGGATCATCCGCTTCTAAAAATAACAGTTGGGCAATTGCCAGGCTGGAGACTACATCATCTATTGGTGAACCGATAAAAATAATTCTCTCCTTGAGCAATCTTGAAAATATATCGTAAGCGCGTTCTCCGCGTCCTGTTTGTTCGATGACAATTGGTACCAAACTCATATTTAACCTCATTTCAATTATAATTTATTTGTATCTATTCAGCTATCCTGTCATTCTGAACGAGGGAGGGGACTGGGGATGTTGGGAAGTGAAGAATCTCGTGTTATTTTAGCAAAAGTTTGAATATTCGAGAGATTCTTCGGTCGCAAGCTCCCTCAGAATGACATTTTTAGAGACGCTGAATAGTTACATTTATTTTTGAATTAATTCCTGGGCTTTTTTAAGCTTTTCATAGGTAACGGTCTTCTCTTTTATTTTTGAATTCTCTGTGATAAAATCCACAACCTTTTGGTCAAAAAGCTCTCTCATAATCCTTTCCCGATTTTTCTTATCTCTATAAAACTTACGAACCTTTACAGCTTCTTCACCGGCATGTTTCACCAGGTTTTCAATGTGGCTATCTACATCCGAATCTTCTATTTTTAGTTCTTCAATTTCTGATATTTTGTCCCTGATCAGTATCCATTTTAAATTCCAGATCGCATCAGCGCGATAACGTTCTTTAAGCTCGTTATCAGCCACATTTTTCTGGCTTTCATTTTTCATATTTTTTACAAAATTTTTCAGAAAATCCTCAATCATAAAATCCGGCAAATCAATGGGATTATTTTTAATGACTTGGTCTATGAGCTCGTTATGAAATTTCTGTTTATCACCGGCTTGCGATTGTTTTTTTATGTTTTCGCGAATCATTTCCTTAAGCTGATCCAGGTTTTCATAATCGCCGATATCTTTTGCAAATTCATCATCCAATTCAGGGATTATTTTTTCCTTGACCTCTTTAATTTCTACAGAATAAAATTCTACCTTGTTTCCTTCCCCTTCCTGAATGGAAACGGTAATTTGTTTTTTATCCCCGGCTATTGCCCCCAATAACTGGTCGCTAATAGTATCATTTATTTTCTCGCCACCAATTTGAAAATATTGATTTTCATATTTTTCTCCAATCAGCGGATGCCCGGCGCCATCTGTTTTTTGCAGATCAGCAACAATGTAATGTCCTTCTTGAGCTTCTCCATCGATGTTATTCATGGTCGCATGCTGTTCACGTAAGCCCTCTAACGAGAGATTTATATCATCGTCCGTAACCTCATAAATTTCTTTTTCAATAGCCAGACCTTTGTATTTCTTTAATTCAATTTCCGGTTCGACTTTAACAATCGCTTTGAATTTTAATCCATCGTCTTTGTTAAATTCTACGGATTCAACTTTTTCCAAATCATGAAATTTTATTTTGTGCTCTTCAATTACTTCCTGAAGAATATCAGATATTGAATTTTCAGCAACTTCTTGTTCAATTTTAGCGCCAAAAACTTTTTTAATTAATCCAAGCGGCACTTTCCCTTTTCGAAAACCCTCCAACTGAATAGTTTTCTTATATTTATTATAAGACTCTTCAAATTTTGGTTTCAGATTTTCATAAGGCACAGTAACTTCAATTTGTTTTTCATTTTCAGCAAAATCAGTAATATTTACTTCCAAAGATAACTCCTATTAATAAAACGTTAATTTAAAATAAATTCGTAACAGTTCACCTCATATACCCATTTAAAAAGTAAAAGATTGATTTACGAACAAGTTGAAAATCCCGATTTATCGGGGGATCAACGATTTTTGATTTATGAAGGAATGTAGTGTGGAAAACATAAATCATAAATTAAACATACTTCTAAAATCGTAAATCGTTAATCCTTGTTCTGAGATCAAAATAAAAATTAGCATAGGTGGTGAACTGTTACATAAATTTGAATTTGTGCGAGAGGGGGGAGTCGAACCCCCACACCAAAAAGGTACTAGATCCTAAGTCTAGCGCGTCTGCCATTTCCGCCACTCTCGCTCGAAAAAGAAAGTTGGAATATAAAAACTTCTACTGCAAATGTCAATGTTTTTTTATAGTTAAAAAATTAAATGGGCAAATAATTTAACTTGATTTTTTGTTGTCTATTTAATATATTATCGACCAACCTTAAATCTTGTGGTTTGAAAGGCTTAAATGTTGCAATTAATGTGCCGATACTTTGAATAATAACTATCTGTTTTTGAAGCAATTGGAGGCTAATGAATGCGAATTAAAGTGAACAAATCTGCCTGCACCGGATGCCGGTTATGCAGACAAATATGTACAATCTATCATTTTGATGAAATAAATCCCCGCAAGGCTGCGCTTCGTATCGAAGCAAAATTTCCCGAACCCGGAACCTTCCGTCCTTGGGTTTGTACGCAATGTGGCAAATGCGCAGAAGCATGCCCTGAAGGAGCAATTACGGAAAAAGGCGGAATTTATTATGTGAACGAAGAAAAATGTACCAGTTGTATGGACTGCCTTGATGCCTGTCCTTTTGATGTCATGTTTGTTCATGAAGATGTGCCATATCCTATTAAATGCGATTATTGCTGGAAATGTACTGAGGTTTGTAATACCGGGGCGATTGTGAGGGTGGATTGAAGATAGTCTGTTTATGTTTTGTATGTTCGCGAGATGATTTCTGAAAGTTCTATTTATTTAAAAGTTAGTTAAGATTTGTTTTTTTAAATGATAGGTCTGATATGGCATCCATAAATGGTGATTGGTTTCATTCAAGAAGCAGTTGCAATTTAACCGAATTATTAGCTGTAAGAAAACTGGTAATAGAAAGCCAAAAACTTGAATATATAGGATTTAATTGGTCTGGTGGTCGTGAGAATAATCCTAAAATGTTTAAATTTGCTTCTCTGTGTGGGGTGAGACCATCAACCATGCAAACTAAAATTAGAACAATGATTCGTTTTGGCTTTATTAGAGATACAAAAATCTGTCCGTTACAATGGACACGTATGGGAAGTCTATGGAATGATCTATATACAATTGGCAATTATAAAGCAGC
>JADHVV010000249.1 GCA_016783825.1 Candidatus Zhuqueibacterota bacterium
CAAATTGAAAAAAGTTAAACTGAACTCAAAGGAGACATAATGGATTATTTGTTGACCGAAGAACAAAAAATGCTCCAGGAAATGGTTTCTAAATTCGCAAAAGAAGAGATCGCCCCTGTCGCGAGTGAACTACAGGAAAAGGGGATTTTCCCGGCTGAAATAATCAAAAAATTGAGTGAGCTTGGTGTGATGGGAATTGGGTATCCTGAAGAATATGGCGGCGCTGGAATGGATTTTGTTTCTTATATGTTGGCTGTGGAAGCGATCTCACAATATTGCGCGTCAACTGGTGTGATTGTTTCGGCGCATTCGTCCCTGGCGGTTGATCCGATTTTTCGGTTTGGCACGGAAGAGCAGAAGAAAAAATATTTGCCGGATATGTGTTCCGGGAAGAAAATCGGCTGTCATGCGCTGACTGAACCGGGTGCAGGATCTGATGCCGGTACGATTAAAACGACTGCGAAATTGGAAGGAGACAAATGGGTTTTAAACGGAACCAAACATTTTATCACTAACGGCGCGGAAGCTGATATAATCATCCTTTTTGTTTCAACTGAACCGGAACAAAAGACCAGGGGAATCAGTGCATTTATAGTGGAAAAAGGAACGCCAGGATTTAAAGTCGGCAAGCATGAGGATAAACTCGGAATCAGGGCATCGTCCACCACCGAATTGATTTTTGAAGATTGTGCCATTCCCAAAGAAAATTTATTGGGCGAATTGAATAAAGGCTTCAAAGTCGCAATGGTTACTCTTGATGGCGGAAGATTGGGAATCGCTTCCCAGGCACTGGGTATTGCAAAAGCTTGTATTGAAGATTCAGTCGCCTATTCCAATGAGCGAGAACAATTCGGTCAGGCGATTTCAAAATTTCAGGCGATCCAGTGGATGTTAGCTGAAATGAGCACTGAATACGAAGCATCCTGGCTTTTAACCTATCGAGGGTCTTTGATGAAAGACAAAGGAATGAGATATTCCAAAGAAGCAGCCATGGCAAAATTGAAGGCTTCGGAGACAGCTTCGTTTTGCGCTAACAAAGCAATACAAATTCACGGTGGTTATGGCTACATCAAAGAATTTGATGCGGAGAGATATTTGCGGGATGCGAAAATTACAGAAATTTATGAGGGGACGAATGAGATAATGAGGATTGTTATTTCTTCAAGTTTACTCAAAGGATAGAATTACAATATTTGGTCCCGTCCTGGAGAAATGGTGCTGGTTATTCTCAAGATGCTGGTTACTTGTCACTGGCTGCTGGATAAAAAAATCTACACCTGCTTGACAGATGAAAAAAAATTCTCAATATTTTTAACTGAAGTGGTTATCCAGCATTCAGAATCAAGCATCAAAAATCCTTTATTGAAGCATTTAATTAAATTTTAAAATTCTGTTGTTTTTTAACCAGTTTTTTCTTAAATTATTTCAAAAGGTAAAATAAATTACTTGGGAGAGCGAAATGAAATATACGGTAATTCTGACAGAAGATAAAAAAGGCAATTTTTATGCCAATGTCCCAAGTATCCCCGAATGTAATGCCAGGGCAAAATGCAGGGCTGACGTAATAGACGACATTCGTCATAAAATTGCAAATGTCATTAAAAACATAGAAATTATTCAACTTGATGTTCCTGTCTCCCCAAAATCAGGAAACCTGCAAAATGAAATTCCCTGGAAATTTTTTGGTGCATTCAAAGATTCTCCTCATTGGGAATCGTTATTTGACGAAATAGAAAAACAAAGAGAACTGAATTAATATTATTTTTTCCCGATTTTGTATTATAATTATTTAGATTTTTTAAAATTATATAAGTTATGTATGGCTTTTTACAAGCTAACTGGCTCTATATTAAATTTTCAGACTTAAGGAAAATCCCCGAGTCGTTTTTTGAAATTATAGGAAGCTCGGGATCATAGACGTGTTTGACTATTATAAATGCAAAATTAATGTATTATATGTACCTTTTAGATGCTAACATTTTAAGACATTTTGGCGAAGGTCATCCAACTTTGCGTTTGCACCTGGAAAAGATACCCTGGTCAAACATCGCTTTACCTTCAGTGGTTGTTGCTGAAGTATTACAGGGACGAAGCTCATTTGCACTCAAAGCGCCTCCCCCAAAAGCTCCTTTAGCTCACTCTCTTCTGTTACAAACTTTTAAACTTTTAAATACTTTTAATGTAGCCTTATTTGATGAAAAATGTTCGGATGCACTAATTCGATTGAGGAAAAAACACAAAGGTCATAAACGTTATGCGAATATGATGATTGCAGCCATTGCTATAACTGGCAACCATATTGTTGTAACACGTAATCAAAGACATTTTATGAAATATCTTCTCAAAAACCAATTGGCAAATTGGATAGATGAAAAACCAAAATGAATACTTAAGGAGGAATATTGAGCAATATAAGATTAGTAACCGCAGCAGCGCTGTTTGACGGACACGATGTTTCGATAAATATTTTCAGAAAATTATTACAAAAACGGGGCGCAGAGGTAATACACCTGGGTCATAATCGTTCGGTGAAAGAAATAATTAGAACAGCCATTCAGGAAGATGCTGACGCCATTCTTATCAGTTCTTACCAGGGCGGGCATAATGAATTTTTTAAATATATAATTGACAGCCTGAAAGAACATAATGAAGAAAATATTCTTGTTTTTGGCGGTGGTGGCGGTGTTATTCTGCCATCTGAAATCGCTGAACTGGAAAAATACGGTGTTGAAAAAATTTATCACGCTGTGGATGGACAAAAAATTGGCATTGATGGCATTGCAGATAATATTATTCATCGAATAAAAATACATAAAGAGAAAAGTTCAGCAGATGATTCAGGAGTGCTTTCGGAAAATGAATTAAAAAAGAATAGCGTTGAAAATTCTTTCAAAGTTGCCAAACAAATATCATTTTTTGAAAACAATATCGACAGACAAGAGATAACAAAATCCCATCGGGATTTGTTGGATAAATATGATCAGAAAAAATCAATCGTGATTGGTGTGACAGGAACCGGCGGCAGCGGTAAAAGCTCTTTGATAGATGAGCTGATCAATCGATTTTTGAAAATTACAAAAGATTTAAATATTGGTGTATTAACGGTTGATCCTTCAAAACGAATTTCAGGCGGCGCTCTGCTGGGCGATAGAATTCGTTATAATAATATTTATGAAGACAGAGTATATTTCAGGAGCTTTGCAACCAGAAAAAGCGCTTCGGAAATCAGCCTGGCGCTCACTGATGCGATTGCAGTTTTAAAATCGTGTGGTTTCGATTTGATTATTGTGGAAACCAGCGGCATTGGACAGGGTGACAGTCAGGCTGTTGATGTGAGTGATTTTTCGATTTACGTAATGACTGCAGAATACGGCGCGCCTTCTCAACTTGATAAAATCGATATGCTGGAAATAGCAAATTATATTGTGATCAATAAATTTGAAAAACCGGGTTCGGAAGATGCATTGCGGGAAGTGATCATTAATTACATTAGAAATCATAATATTAAAGCTTCTCACAAAGAGTCAATACTCCTGCTTGATGTGCCGGTTTATGGCACCAGCAGCAATCAATTCAATAATCATGGCGTGAATAAATTATTCAAAGCATTATTGGATTTAATGTTTCAGCAGGGAAATAGGAAGTATGATATTAAAGAGAAATTGTTGGATATTTTACCTGTTGAGCAAGAATTTGATTACGGTTTGATCAACAACCGAAGAGTTAATTATTTAACCGAAATAGCTGATACGGTTCAAAGATATCACCAACGAGCAGAGAAGGAAGCTGGAATCGGTGGAAAGTGTTTCAGCCTCCGCCAAAGCGCTGACCTTGTTGATGAAGAAAATTCAAAGGAAAATATACACAAAAAATATGATGAGTTATGGAATTCATTGAGCAATGAATCCAGGAAATTTCTTTCCGAATGGAAGGAGTTAAAAGAAAAATATCAACAGGAAGTATTCAAATACCAGGTGAGAAATAAGGAAATCGAAGTAGAACTTTTTAATAAATCATTGTCCGGTTTAAATATTCCTAAAGTGGCGCTGCCAAAATATGAGAATTGGCAAAATTTGTTTTTATTTTATTACAAGGAAAATTTGCCCGGTTATTTTCCCTTTACCGCGGCTGTGTATCCTTTCCGGAGAACAACAGAAGATCCAAAACGACAATTCGCAGGAGAAGGAAGCGCGAACAGAACAAATAAGCGATTCCAATACCTGACGCAACACGATGATGCAAAACGATTGTCAGTGGCATTTGATGGCATTACGCTTTACGGTGAAGACCCTGCCCTTGAGCCTGACATTTACGGCAAGATTGGTGAAAGCGGAGTTAGCATTTGCACCATTGATGATATGGACAGGCTTCTTAAAGGTTATGACCAAACCGATCCATACACTTCGGTTTCCATGACAATCAATGCCCCGGCGCCGATTGTGTTAGCGTTCTATTTTATGACCGCATTTCGCAGGGAAATAAATAAGATTGAAGCGGCTGGGAAAAAATTAACTCGTGCAGAAAAAGTTGAGCTTAAGATTAAAACATTTCAAAAATTGAGAGGAACGGTTCAGGCGGATATTTTGAAAGAAGACCAGGGACAGAATACCTGCATTTTTTCCATTGATTTTGCGGTGAAATTGATTGGTGATGTTCAGGAATACCTGTCTAAAAATGAAATTAAAAATTATTATTCCATCAGCATCAGCGGGTATCATATTGCTGAAGCCGGCGCTAATCCGATTTCCCAACTTGCATTTACGCTGGCAAATGGTTTTACGTATGTGGAATATTTTCTTAATCGAGGATTAGATATTGATGAATTTGCGCCCAATCTTTCTTTCTTTTTCAGCAACGGCATGGAGCCGGAATATTCGGTAATCGGAAGAGTCGCTCGTAGAATTTGGGCAATCGCCATGCGGGATTTATACGGTGGAAACGAACGAAGCCAGAAACTGAAATACCACATCCAGACTTCAGGGCGTTCGCTGCATGCACAGGAAATTGATTTGAATGACATCCGAACCACGCTGCAGGCGTTACTGGCTTTTTATGATAACTGTAATTCCCTGCACACCAATTCCTACGACGAAGCGGTTACCACGCCAACCGAAGAATCCGTTCGCCGTTCCATGGCGATTCAGATGATTCTTGCCAATGAAATGGGTACGATAAAAAATGAAAATTTTAACCAGGGTTCTTTTATTATTGAAGAATTAACAGACCTGGTTGAAGAAGCTGTGTTAAATGAATTCCACCGGATTTCCCAGCGCGGCGGTGTGCTCGGCGCGATGGAGAAACAGTACCAACGGGCAAAGATTCAGGAAGAATCGCTTATTTACGAGGAAATGAAGCAGTCCGGGGAATATCCCATTGTTGGCGTGAATAAATTTATTAAGGAAGATGGCGATAATCCCTATGATAATATGACCATCACACGGAGCACTGTTGAGGAGAAAGAAGATATCTTAAATAACCTCGATCAGTTTCGAACGATAAATGAAGACAATTCAGGAACAGCTCTGGAAAAATTACGAGAGGTTGCTCTCGGTGGTGGGAATATTTTTGAAGAACTTTTGAACACCGTTCAATATGTTTCACTGGGGCAGATCACACATGTGCTTTATGAAGTGGGGGGTAAATATCGAAGAGGTAT
>JADHVV010000067.1 GCA_016783825.1 Candidatus Zhuqueibacterota bacterium
TTTTAATAAAGATCAATTACTATTACAACGAAAAGGCTGAGGCGAAGGCTAAGGCGGAGCAAGGTAGAAGATTAAAGGTTTAAGATTTTTTCCTTCGCCTTTGCCTCAGCCTTCGCCTGCACTTTAGTGCGCTGGGTTAGGATTGTTTTTAATCGTCAGTTTGTGGATTGGTGACATTTGGGGATTAATCGCACTATTGCTATTTGCTTTCAATTCATTTTCCAATGAACATGCTCTCTTTGGTGATTCACATTCTTCGGTTATATTTTTTTTGATTTTCGGATTATTTTTTCTCTCGATTTGGCTGAAGAAAAAATCTTTGTGGGCGATTCTGCTGACTGGATTCTGTTTCGGAACAATTCCAACTTTACGTTATGCTGAATTTTTGCTGCTTCTCGTTTTTGCTCTTTTTATAATTCTACATTTTCAAAAAAGTAAAACAAATTATATTTCGCTTGTTGTGGCAGGTATCGGAGTTGGATTGCCAACAGTTGCTCTTGCTATTAGAAATCAAATAGCTTTCGGCGCTTTTTGGAAAACAGGCTATGGCATAACAGATGAACCTGCTCATTTTGGATTAAGCTATTTCTTTCAGCATTTCATGCCTTATATCGCACAGCTACTTTTTCACGGCGTTGGTATCCTGTTTATTGCCGGATTGATCGGTGCGGCGATTCTGATCAGAAACAAGGAATTTCGGTTGATTGGAAGTTTTCTCCTATTTTTGATTTTGCCATTGACATTTTTGTATATGGCGTATGTTTGGCCTCCTGATCCCCAGTCAATGAGATTTTTGCTGCCAACATTTCCAATTTATATCATCTTGTCAGTGTGGTTTCTGAAAATCGTGTCTGAAAAGAAAGCGGCGCTTGGTATCATTTCCACAATTTTTATAGTTTTTTTAACTGCTCTTGCTGGATTGCCGAGATCATTTCTATCGTTAAAACATCTGCAATCCAAACATGCAGTATTAGCAAACATCACGCATGTTATTGAAGAAAATATTCAACCTGGAAATATTTTGGTTGCTAATGAGGGTATTATTCAGAACCTGGATTTATTGGGGAAATGGAAATTATCAGATATTAATCTACTTTTACCAACATCTGATAAGATGCTTCCAATAATTCCTAATAATGAGATGTTACGAAAAAGATTCAGAAATGCGAAAGCGCTAAAAAAATATTCCAAATTAGCTGAAGACAAACAGTCCCACGCTGTATCGGAAGATTTATGGAAATGGTCGGAGAGAGGTAGAATATATCTGCTGGGAAAAGATGAACAGGTTGATTCGATGAAAGAAAAAATCATGCAAACTGACAGCCTTGTTATTGTGAAAAGAATTGATATCCCGGATATAGGAAAATTACAATTTTCTGGTAGGAACAAACGACCTTATCAAAGATCAAAGTTCCGTATGAGCCGGAGAAAAAATATTACCAGGAGGATGAAACCAAATCAAATTTATGATTTTTTTGTTGATGGCAAACCACTGTTTTTGGTTGAATGGAAAAGAAATTAAAAAATCAGTTTGAAAAATATATAAGGATTTACCATGAAAACGTTGAAGTTAATTGGTGTTATTATTATTGCTTTTTATATTTCCTGTTATCTTGATAAAGATCAATTGCCGCAAAAGCATATTCATCCGGCGTTGCAGATGCTGCCAATTCAGCAGGGACTGGGAGTTAATATTCATTTTTACAAAGGAAACGAAAATGACCTGAAAATGCTAGCAGATGCAGGCTTGGGAATTGTCAGAATGGATGTATCCTGGTCAGGCGCTGAAAAAGAAAAGGGCTTTTATGATTTCAGCCATTACGACCAATTGATTAGCGACCTAGAAAAAAGGAGCATCCGATTGCTGTTTATTATCGATTATGGAAATCAATTTTACGATGAAGGTCTTGCGCCGTATTCTGATGAGGCACGTTTTGCTTACGTAGAATTTTGTGCTGCCCTTGCAGAACGATATGCAGATAAAAATATCATCTGGGAACTCTGGAATGAACCTAACCTGGATCATTTTTGGAAGCCCAAAGCGAATGTTAATAATTATATGAAATGGTGCAAAGGGGTGGTTCCTGCCATTCGGAAAAATGATTCTGATGCCTGCATCATCGCTCCTGCCACTTCCAGCTTTGACATTCCTTTTATGGAATCATGCTTCAAACAGGGGCTTCTTGATTTGATCGATGGTGTGAGTGTTCATCCATATCGTAACGCAAATTTGGGTCCTGAAACCGCAGCGAATGAATATAATATTTTAACAAATTTAATTGAGCAGTATAAACCAAAAGCGAAGAGAATCCCGGTGATCAGTGGTGAATGGAGTTATTCAACATCTCTTCTCTCAAGAGAATTGCAGGGAAAATATATAGCACGTCAGTGGTTGAGCAACATGGCGAACAATGTTCCAATTAGCATCTGGTACGATTGGCATGACGATGGAAAGGATCCCCAAAATACAGAACACAATTTCGGGACTGAATTATAAACCAAAGCCAGCTTATATTGCATTGAAAACATTGGTTGATCAGTTGAAAGGTTTTATTCCAATTGGCAGAATCAATATTGGTGACTTGAATGATTACTTTATTGTATTCATCGCAGATGATAAAATTAAATTTGCAGCCTGGACAACGGAAGACCCGCATGAAATTGAACTTGATAAAAAACTTCAATTTTCAAGTTTAGTTGATCACCTGGGAAATTTTAACGAATTGCCGGGAGATAATAAATTAACTGTCAATGACAGTCCGCAATATTTAACCCTGATGCAACCATATCCAAATTGGCTCCGATTGATTATTACTGCATTTCAAATGAATGAAACTGAAGCAGAAAGTATAACAAATGCTTTCATTGAAAATAACGATGAGGATAAATATGTTGGTCAGTTGATGGAAAGTATTCAACAGGAAATAGAGATTGAACGGAATGCTGGTTTTTTTGCACTCAATCTAATAGCACAGAAAGTTGAGAGAATTGCTGAACTATCATTGAAACTTTATCACCTGGTATTAAAAAATAATGCTGATGTCCTGAATACAAAACAAGCGCTTTTTGCGCTGGCGCGTCTATGTTCATTGGAATCATTGGAGATTATTCGCCCACTGCTTCGGAATCCATCATACTCACAGGAAATTGCAAATTACTATTTACGCCTTTTGCCGAATTGTTTGGTAAAAAACAACAGGTTGCTTATGCTTATGCTGAATTAACTTTTCCAAAAGAAAAAACAGCTAAATTTAAAATTGGCAGCAATGATGGCGTAATCTGTTGGTTAAACGGAAAGAAAGTACATGAAAATTTAATCGGTAGAAAATTAACAATTGATGAAGATGAAGTTGATATTAGTTTCAAAAAGGGTATCAATAAAGTCCTGCTGAAAATTCCCAATGAAGGGGCAAATTGGGAAGTTTGTTTGCGTGTATGTAAAACAAATGGGATGCCGATGGATATTAGTCAGTACTTGGTGCAGTGCGAGTAAATAAAAAAAGAAGTTCTTACAAAAATTATATTTTTCTTCTTGACAAACCATTGTTTATTTTTTATATTAACATAACTTGAATCTTTCCATTATTATTGATTACTCAATCGACAATAACTTCAATTATAAACGAACCTACCAAATGAGGTTATTATGAAAAAGTTTAGTATTCTTCTCTTATCGTTACTACTAATTAATCCTTTGTTTGCTGAACGAACCAAAGTTGCTCAAGTGGGAATGCAATTTTTGAAAATTGGTGTTGGCGCACGGGCTGTGGGAATGGGTGAAGCTTGTACTGTCAGTATGAATGACATGAGCGCGATTTTTTGGAATCCCGGAGCGCTGGCTTTAACTGAAAAATCCGGCATGGCGCTTTACCAAACAAACTGGCTCTGCGACATCAAGCATTATGCTATGGCCGGCGTCTTTGATTTGAAGAAATACGGTATGGTGGGGATCAGTATGATTTATATGGATTACCCTACACTGACCGCCACACGTCCGCCACAAAGCTGGGAGCTTGGTCAACCGGTCCAGGTATTGGGTGAATTTTCTATAGCCGAGTTTGCGTTTGGATTGACCTATTCACGGCGGGTGACTGATAAGCTAACTGTTGGCGGTCAAATTAAATATGTCTATCAGGACCTCGGAAGTTCGGATATTATTTTGTCCAGTATTCAAGATCCGACTGATCCCACCAATACTATCGGTTACGAAACCGCTCATGTAAAAAATAATATTAGCGCTGTGGGATTTGACTTTGGCTCGGTTTACTACACGGGTTATAAGAGTTTACGTTTTGGTATGGTAGTGCAGCATTTTTCCAAAGACATGGAATTTAAAAGCGCGCAGGATAAAAAGCATGAACCTTTTTCAATGCCATTAACATTTAAGTTAGGACTCGCCATGGAGATCAGTGATTTCTGGTCACCGGAAAGCGAAACGCATAAATTAACTCTCTCAACTGATCTGCTTCATCCCCGTGATTACACAGAACGTGTTCATTTAGGATTGGAATATTGGTTCAAAGATTTGTTGGCATTGCGGGGAGGTTATAAATTTAATTATACTTCTGAATCATTTTCCGGTGGAATAGGCATTCGTTTCTCCATGGGAGGAATGAACGCTTATCTTGATTATTCGATTTCCAATTTTGGTGAATATTTCGATTATATCAATCGCTTTAATTTTGGGTTTCAATTTTAATTTTTAGTATCTAAACAGTGAATTTCTTGCACTATGTGTAAGAATATTTTTTTTCTAAACAATAAAATAGAAAGGTACAGGTAAAGGCAAAGGTAAAGTTTTCTATTTTTCTTTACCTTTACCTCTGCCTTAACCTTATACAATCTTTAAAATTGAATCATTGTTGAAAGCATCATGGAGTAAACATCTATTCTGGTTCATCAAGGTTAGGAGGCTAAAGTGAAAAAATATAAATTTATTACCAGTTTTCTATTTATCCTAATAATTGCCGGAATGGTTTTTTGCCCTGATTCAACGGCTGGCATTACCGGAAAGATTAGAGGAAAGGTGATCGAAAAATCCACAGGTGACGCTCTTCCCGGGGCAAATATTATGATTACTGCTGCCTGGGAAGGTAACACAGAAATCCAGTCAAATATGCAATTAGGTGCTGCAACTGATATCGCTGGCGATTATTTTATTCTTAATGTGCGACCTGGAATCTATTCCATCACTGCCCAGATGATGGGATATGCGAAAACAGTTCAGGAAAAAGTAAAAGTAAATATTGATCGAACAACGGTTGTGAATTTTGAGCTGTCAAGTGAGGTTCTGGACTTAGGTGAAGAAGTTGTTGTTGTTGCTGAACGGGAAATTGTCAAAATGAATGTTACCACCAGCCAGATGTCCATCAGCGAAAATGTCCTGACTTCAATGCCTGCAAATAACCGCGTGGAAAACATACTTTTTGTTCAGCCCGGGTTTGATTCCGAAGATCCTGTCGAAGGTAAATTTAAAATTCGCGGCAGCTCTCAAATGCAGACAATTTTTATGGTTGACGGCATGCCCACTTTTGATGAAAAATTAAATGAACCATACATGAATATCAACCAGAGTGCCATCAAAGAAATTCAAACAATCACCGGTGGCTTTAATGCGGAATATGGAAATGCACGATCCGGTGTTATTAATATTGTTACCAAAGAGGGTACAGGCCATCGCTATACCGGGAGCATAAATTTTCGCTATGCACCCCCGCAAAAGAAGCACTTCGGACCTGATGCTTTTGGTCCAGACAGTTGGGAATGGAAAACTTTCACCGGTCCTGATTCATATTATCCGTTAGCCGATTCAACACTCAAATTTCCCGGCTGGTATGAAAAAGTTAAAGATTACCCGGAAAATCATGACAATGATCCTGACAATGATATTTACGCGGAAGATGCCGAAGAACTCTGGAAATACCGCCATCGTCCGATTGATTATGCGCACCGCCCGGATCATGATCTCGATGTATCATTATCAGGTCCTTTACCATTGAGATTTATCCCTGGTATTGGGGATATATTCCGGAATACTTCATTCTTTGCCGCTTATAAATATGATCATAATATGTTCGCTTATCCTTTCACCCGTGATCACTACTGGGATGAAAATGGAATTTTAAAAATCACCAGCTATTTGACGCCAAACATGAAGCTGATTATTCAGGGTATGTATGGAGAGTTGAATTCAGTCGTCCAAAGACACTCTGCTTATAAGGCGGAACGTGATTTTATGCATGGGACACAAACTTCCTATAGACTTGGTGAAACAGAAAAATACGACACATATTATCTGCCAATCCTGGATCGATACCGTTCTACAATTGGTGTGACATTGAGACATACGATTAGTCCAAAAATGTTTTACGAACTTATTTTAAATCGCATGTTTTCTAAATACTGGGTCGATAACGGTCGTGAACGCGATTTTGCGCCGGTGATACGTATTGGTAACAACTGGTATGATGAGTCACCGCGGGGATATTACAACGCTAAAGATGATAAAGACCAGGCAGGAATTTATGCGCTTTCAACCGGTGGCGGTCGAAATTGGGATCGTTCCCACACAGAAACAATTACATTCAAAGGAAATCTGGAATGGCAGTATTTTAAATTCAGCAGTGTTAAAACCGGGTTTGAATTCGTTTATAATAATATGCTCGAAGAAAGGGGATACAAAAATACAAAATGGCGTGATTTTCGAAAATACAATATTTTCCCGAAACGATTTGCATTATACGCACAGAACTTATTTGAATTCGGTGGATTAATCGCCAATGTCGGACTTCGGATGGACTATTTTGATCCGGCTTACATGGCGATTGATTCTTACACAAATCCGTTTGCACTTTATTTTGAAGAACGTGAATTATATCATCGTAATTTGGATGGAACTGTCCCTAAAATTGAAGCCGAGAAACAAGTACGTTTCAGTCCCCGCATTGGCGTTTCTCACCCACTCAGTGAAACCACAAAACTATTTTTTAATTATGGTCATTTTTACCAGACACCCGAATCAGAAAAACTTTATACCACTACCTGGGACATTGTTTCTGAAAAAGCTGATTGGATTTCTAATCCCAACACCCAAATGTTGAAAACAGTGCAAATTGAAGTCGGATTTGCTAAAAATCTGTTTGATCAAATCGAAATTTATTTTGCCGGCTATTACAAGGATATGCGCAATGAACCGTCGCGTGTTTATTTTGTAAATGCTGAAAATCTAAATGTCCATATTACAACCTGGCGCAATAACGCGTATGAAGATATTCGCGGTTTTGAGCTTCGAATACAGAAACATTACGGCGATTGGGTAACCGGCTGGTTCACTTACGACTACCGGCAACATGTGAAACCTGATATGTGGCCGCTTGATCCGTATTTGCGCGGCGCAGAAGCTGAAATTATTGCCAATGATCCGGACCTGGTTGATCCGGAAGACGGCTTGGGAAGTCCGTTTCCCATGGTCTCCAGTACACTGCCAAAATTCAGGGCAGGTTTTGATTTTCATACTCCCATGCAGACAGGTCCACAGTGGGCTGGATTTTACCCGCTGGGAGGATTGATTTTCAATTTTTTTTATAGATATAATGCTGGCGGTGAGTTCACCTGGAATCCTGAAAATAAACAGGGTGTGCGCGACAACATGAAATGGCTGTCCTATCACAATATTGATTTGCGGTTCAGCAAACTGTTTAGAAAATTGGGTCCGATAACGGCTGAATTCTATTTGGACGTTACCAATATATTGAATGCCAGAAGACTGCAAACGGGATCATTTCTGGGACCTAAAGATTGGGAAAATTATTTATACTCACTTTCAGAAGAAGAACATCGTAAAGTTGGTGTGTGGAAAAACAAAGATTTTCCGGAACGTGGATCACATCGGCGTTTTATGAATCCGCGGAGGTTTGCCTTTGGGTTGAGGATCTATTTGTAAAAAAAATAACTATTCAGCTATTCGTTGTATTAAAGTCATTCTGAACGAGGGAGGGGGATGGTGATGTTGGGAAGTGAAGAATCTCGTATTATTTTAAAAAAAGTGTAGATATTGGAGAGATTCTTCGGTCGCAAGCTCCCTCAGAATGACATTTATAACCACACTGAATAGTTACAAAAAATAATTGTCAATCCGCCAAAAAGACGTCGGGCGTTCCGTTGTCAATTGAGAATTGTCAATTAAATTCATGCATAGTGAACAAAAAAATAAAAAAATGGATTCACAAAGAAAAATTAAAACACTATCAATAAATTAAGCAACATATAAGGTTAAAGCTATGATTAAACGTGTTGAAGCGCTCTATTATAAAGGTTTTAAATATATTGCTCCAGAATTAATGAACTACAATATTTTAGTTGGACCGAATGCAAGTGGTAAAAGTTCTCTTTTAGATATTTTTATTTTTTTGAAAGATGTATTAAATGAAAGCCCAGTTGCGGCAGTTGAAAAAAGATGCTCCAATTTTCGAGAATTGATTTGGAATCAGGGGAGAAATTATTTTGAACTGGCTTTGGAATTCCATGTACCACCTGAAATGAACAATTTGTACACATCCGCAAGATACGAAATTTCTTTAACTTATAGTGATAAAGATGGTATCATTATTGATAATGAAAATCTTTGGTTATTAAAGCCCCAAAATGGTAAAATTACCAAATCAAACAGCTTAACACAGATGTATTTATTCCCTCATGAACCAGAAGCGCCAGAGCATATTATTCAACAAAGGAAGAATAAACCAATTGGCTGGAAAAAGATTGTCTCAAAAAGTACAAAAGGAAACGATTATTTTAAATCAGAAAGTACAGATTGGAATATTATTTATCGTTTTGGTCCAAGAAAAGCCTCATTGGCGCGAATTCCTGAAGATGAGACACGTTTTCCGATTTCTTTATGGGTGAAGAACATTCTTATGGAAGGTATTGAATTTCTGCAATTAAACAGTGTGGATATGCGTTGGCCATGCCGCCCTGATGCACCGGTGACATTTGAACCCAGTGGTAGTAATATATCGAAAGTCGTGAAATACTTAAAAGAAAATAATGAGTATATTTTTGACAGATGGGTAGAACACGTAAAAACGGCTTTGCCGGATGTGGAAGATGTCGAAGTAAAGGAACGGACGGAAGATCGTTTTCTTTATCTGGTTATTCGGTACCAGAATGGCATTTCCATTCCTTCCTGGTTACAATCAGATGGAACGTTGAGATTGCTAGCGCAAACTTTAATTGCGTATTTGCCTGTGCAAGATAAATTATACATTATCGAAGAACCAGAAAATGGTTTACATCCGCAAGCTATTGAGACTGTAGTGCAGTCGCTTTCTTCTGTATATGATAATCAAATTATATTGGCGACACATTCACCCGTGGTTCTTCGTTTGGCAGAACCCAAAGACATCCTGTGTTTTTCCAAAACAGAGACCGGGGCAGTGGATATTGTGCGAGGAAACGATCATCCAAGATTAAAAGATTGGAAAATGGATGTGGATTTAGCTACGCTTCATGCAGCCGGAGTTTTACAATGATTAAAGATCTGATAGTATTGGTTCCTGATAAAAATACAAAGTTTTTATTAAACGGATTTTTACCCAGATACCACTCTTTTGGAATAAAACAAATATCTTATGACATTTTTATTCATCCTGAGCGCGATCCAGGGGTTTATCATCGTGCAGCAAACTTCCTGTTACATTTTAATGGACAATATAGCTATGCACTCGTCTTTCTGGATAGAGAAGGAAGTGGGCAAGAAAATAAAAATGCCGATCAAATCGCTCTTGAAATTAGATCAAAATTAGAGCAAACTGGCTGGCAAAATCGCGCAGGAGTTATTGTTTTTAATCCTGAACTTGAGATTTGGGCATGGGTGAATTCACCACATCTGGCTACTAATTTGGGATGGGAAAGTTATTCATCATTGGTAGCTTTTGTGCAACAGCAAGGATTCTGGGAGCAAGGGTTGACAAAGCCAACTCGTCCTAAAGAAGCAATCGAAGCAGCTTTAAGGAAAAAAAGAATTCAACGATCATCTGCAATTTACCAAAAAATTGCAGCATTAGTGAGTTTTAGGAATTGTCAAGAAAACTCTTTTTTAAAATTTAAAAATATGTTAATGGCTTGGTTTGCTAAAGATGTAAAAAATTAAACAAGGACGAACATCACAATATTGATAATTTAAGAGTTAACTCAAATTTTAACACTCTTGTAAAACAAAATTTTAAAATTGGAGAATGCTATTTATGAGTAATTACAATATTAAAAAAATCATTTACATGATTATCATTTTGATTTTGCTTTTTTCTACTCTTCAAGCCCAGGTTCGCCATCACGAAATCGGTAAACTATGGGATACCATGGAAGAGCGCGGTTTCTACAATTATGAACTGTTCTATCATGGACTGGCGTGGCCCGGCGGGGACTACCGTGGATTTTCCAATGTATGTTTACTCAGTCGCGGTCTGTGGATTGGTGTGAGGAATTGGAAGGCAGTGGATAATCTGCAACATAACTTTTTCGTTTCAGAAGGCGGCCCTGGCCCCATCGGACTTCAAAGTACAGTTGGACTAAAGGTGAAAAAATACGTGCGGGAAATTCCGCCGGCAGTTACTGTAAATGGCAAGGAAGAAGACCGGGTGACTGACGAAAGGGATAGCCGCAATTCATCGCTTCCTTCTGATGAAATGATCGTAACTTCCTGGAACACTGATGTTGGAATTACAGTGACACGGCGCAGCTACGTGTTTGCCAATCAAAATTTTGATGACTTTGTTTTACTGGAATATGTTTTTGAAAATTCTGGGAATATTGACCGCACTGATGAAGCTGAACTATCCGGGCAAATTTTGAACGATGTTTATTTTGGTTTCATCCATCATTTCAGACCCTGCCGCAAAGGTTCCGAAAATGCCGGAACAAATAACGAACGGGATGCAGATGATTGGATCCATTATTACGGTGGCGAACCGGGCGATACTTTGCGTGGACTCTGGTACTGTTATGATGGAGATTCAAAAAATCCCAACAGTTTTGAAGATGATACTGGCGATCCTCATAGCACCAGCATTTCACTGCCCAAAAATGATCCCAATAATTATGGGACAGGCGAGTTTCTGTCTCCGCAGTATGCAGGCTTTGGTTTGATTCATGCTGACACTTCTCCCAATGATAATTCTGATGATCCTAACCAGCCAGCTACTGTTTTGTTTCAACCGCATAACCAGCAGGATTTGCCCATGACCAGGGAAAATGCAGGCGGGCAGGCAATGTACGAAGCTTTATCATCCGGTGATAAGCAGCAAGGGACCGATGAACTTGGTTACACTGATGCTTCTTCACCCGAAGTAGCTTCACCCTACTGTTTTATTTCCTGCGGTCCTTATCAAATGAATTACGGCGATGAAATTAGAATCGTTATTTACGGTGCGGTCAACGGTTTATCGCGGCGGAAATGCGTTGAGTATGGTCATCTGTGGAAAGTGGATTCACTGGAATATGATGGATTAACCGGTGATGCAGCAAAGAACGCTCTTCTATCAACCGGGAAAGATTCTTTATTGGCAACAGCAAAACGTGCTGAATGGGCTTGGGACAAAATAGCGAATTGGGATAATAGCTGGGATTCCGGTAAAAAAGCAATAGCAAAACTACTCAGATCCCCGGTTTCGCCAAGTACAATTATTACGACAAATCCCGGATATATCGAAGTGGACTGGTCGAGAAGTGAAGGAAAAATTACCCGGAAAGACGACTTTTTAGGTTGGCGTGTTTACCGGGCTGAAGGATCTTATCGGGATATTTATGATAAAATATTTGAAATTAGAAAACCCAGTGCAGGAGACACGACAGCGCTGCCAATATTTTTTCAGGATAGTTCAGTAGTAACCGGGCGTTATTATTATTACGCAGTCACTTCATTTACTGATGGTTCTAATACCCAAGGGGAGGATGTTCTGTTTCCGGGTTTAAGCCTTGAGTCCAGCCAATACATCAGCCGCAACTGGATTGCGCCGGCGTATTCCATTGATGCTGCCAGGAAACAATTAGACAAAGGGGGAGACAAAGTTTATGTTGTGCCTAATCCTTACCATTTGTACGGTTACCATTGGGACAATGCCAATGAAGTCCGTTTTGTGGGATTAACAGAAAAAGCGGTCATCCGTATTTACACGCTTTCCGGAGATTTGATCCGTGTTCTGCATCATCCCGATCCAAAAGAAGGCACCTATTCCAGCGCACCGGATTTTATCAAATGGAACCTGCGTACTAATGATAACCGGGTTGTTACCAGTGGGACTTATTGTTATCATATTACCGGGTATGATAAAGAAGGGAAATATTTGGGTGATACTAATGGGATTTTTGTGGTGGTGAGGTGACAATTTGGTAATAGTTCACCTCTCAATTATTTATATGAAAAAATGATTTATGAATAAAGATTAACGATTTTTGATTTGAGAAGGAATGCTGTATTGAAAAAAATAATTGAAATGATCAAAAACTTCTAAAATCGTAAATCGTTAATCCTTGCTCTGAAATCAAAATAAAGAATTATACAAATGGTGAACGATTACAAAATTTGTAATGTTGGCTGCAATTCGAAGTTTAAAAGCCGAAATGAAAGGGATTATTAATGAGTATAGTAAAAGAAGAAGCTAAAAAACTTGTAAACAATCTATCTGACGAAGTTACATGGGATGATGTCATGTATGAGATATATGTCAGAAAAAAAATTGAGGAGGGTTTACAAGCAGCGGATGAAGGCAGGCTGATTTCACACGAAGAAGTTAAAAAAAGATACTTGAACAAATGAAGGTGAGATGGACAGAACCTGCTATTGATGATCTTGAATCGATTCGTACCTATATTGCGAGAGATTCTGAACTTTATGCAACTAGCTTTATTGAAAAAATTCTACATGCTGTTGATAAACTGGAGAATTTTCCAAAGATAGGGCGTGAAGTACCTGAAGCGGATGATCCAAATATTCGTGAATTGATTTTTCAGAATTATCGAATCATGTATCGAATTACATACGAAAGTGTTCAAATAATTACAGTAATTCATGGTGCGCGTGATGTTAATAAATTACCTGTTAAGCCGTGGGAAATTATTTAATGTTTTCAAAAGTAAAATAAATAAGGAACATTAACCGTTTTCCTTCTGAATTCATGTTTCAAATCACACAAAATGAGTATGAGTTTTTAAGGTCGCAAATTGCAACCTTAAACGATGCTTCCAACTTGATGTCACAATCTGTGATATCAAGTTCAAGCCATGGGGGAAGAAGAAAATTACCTAATGCTTTCACCGAACAAGGAGTGGCTATGCTTTCGGCTGTTTTACATAGCGACACCGCTGTAAAAATTAGCATACAAATTATGCAGGCATTTATTCAAATGAGACGATTTATTATTGAAAATGTTGCTGTTTTCCAACGATTAGACAAAGTAGAGCAAAAACAATTGCAGGCTGATGAAAAATTTAATCAATTGTTTGATGCTCTGGAAAGTAAAAGTTTAAAACCCAGACAAGGTATTTTTTACGATGGTCAAGTATTCGATGCTTATACTTTTATTGCTGATATTATACGAAGCGCAAAGCAATCTATTTTACTTATTGACAACTATGTAGATGACACTACATTAAAATTATTTACCATTGGATAAAAATAGTAATGAATAGAAAAGCGTTAGACCCAAATATTGTATCACTTGCAGAACAAATGCAAGAGCTACCAAAGAAAGCACATAAGCAATATGTAACAGAGGTTGATAAGCTCATACAAAATAAAATAACCGACCAAAACCAAATCCAAAACCTGATGGATCGGATGCTCGACTTTTGTTTTGATGATGCCTTATTGCTGCAATTTAAAAAACTGTGCCGCTATTATTACAAGATTAATCCACCTGCAACAGCCGAATACATACAATTTTATAGAGAACTGTGGGACAACGAACAGGATGAAGCAAATAATGAATAAAATAAAAAAAGAGCAACTATTCAGCGAGCCACGTTAACTATTTAAAACACAGATTTTAAAATTGTAGCAGAATAATTTATAGCAGAAAAATAAAAGAGAAAGCATCTTTCTGCTATAAATTATTTTGCGAAATATTTTTTTATCGTGCTATATTGCCAGACCTGTTTTTAGCTGAATAGTTACAAAAAAATTATAAAAAAAACTGAATTTGAGATTATTCCTGATGATTGGAATTTAATAACCTTTGACAAAGGGAATTTAAAAATTATTCAAATCCCCATTAATAAATAAACAGGAGATCCTAAATTGAAAACAAACAAAATCCAACGACGTCAATTTCTAAAACAAACAATGGCTGCCGGAACCGGTTTACTCATTTTACCGGGTGGTGTTCTTTCCGGAAAGAATGCGCCCAGCAATAAACTTAATATTGCCCTGATCGGCGCCTGGGGTAGAGCAAAGGCGCACTATCGCGGGCTTAAAGGTGAAAATGTTGTTGCCCTTTGTGATGTTGATGAAAAACATTTGGGTTATGCTGCTAAAGAATTTCCCAAAGCAAAACATTACATTGATTGGCGTAAGTGTCTGGAACAAAAAGATCTGGATGCTGTGGTTTGCTGCACACCTGATTTTACTCATGCGTTTATTGCCAATTGGGCGATGAACCGGGGATTGCATGTCTATTGTGAAAAACCGCTGGGAATAACTGTTGAAGAAGCGCGAGTGGTTCGTGCGACTTATCTCAAGAACAAACACAAGCTGGCAGTCCAACATGGTACGCAGCGACATGCTAAATCAAATTTCAATCGTGTGCGGGAATTGATTCTCGATGGAGCAATCGGTGAATTGAAAGCAGTACATACCTGGGGTAATCGCCAGTTGCGTAAAGAAGGCTATTTACCGGCTAAGGGTAAACCTCCTAAAAATCTCCATTATGACCTGTGGCTTGGACCATCACCCCATCATCCTTATAATCCAGAATATTTTTCCGGGAAACCGGGTGCGAACTGTTTGAACTGGAATATGTACTGGGATTTCGGGACCGGGCAGATTGGCGATATGGGCAGCCATACCATGGATTTAGCCTGGAATGCCATCGATGCAGGATTGCCGACTGCTATTGAAGCAAGCGGCGAAGAATTTAATCCTGAAGTTACACCGGTAACATTAAAAGCGAAATTCGAACATCCTGCCAATAATTGGCGTCCGGCTATCGATGTATTCTGGCACCAGGGTGGAGATATGCCGCTTTCACCCATGGAGTATATTGATCTGAATAAAATTAATCACGGTGCTTTGTTCAAAGGGAGCAACGGATTTCTCATTGCTCACTTCGATTCTCGTATAATATTACCTTACGGCAAAGAAGCAGATATGACCTATTACAAACCACGCTCAAAGAATTTGCTGAATCCGCCCATTGAAGATTTTCAGCAGGAATGGATCGATGCTTGTAAAGGTGATCTTAAGACGTCCTGTGATTTCGATTACGGTGGTACTTTGGTGGAGCAGATGGCGCTATCACTTGTCGCTTATCGCGTTGGAGAAAAAATCGAGTATGATGGCGTCAGCGGTCGCGTTACCAATAATAAAAAGGCTAATGAATTTCTTAGTAAAAAATATCGTCAGGGTTGGACGATTGATGGGTAAAATTATTTAGTGTTTGTCCGCCTATGTCATTCCCGCATGTTTTTAGCGGGAATCTCCTCAGAAAATTAAGGAGATTCCGGCTTAAAGACTGCCGGAATGACATGATCTTTTTATTTATTTTTAAATTTTAAAAATTCAAATGGAAATTTAACTAAGTAGTATTATTTATCCATTTGAAAAAGTGAAAATATTGTAAAAACTAAACAACAACTATTAAAGTAAGGAAGTAACATATGAAAATTGAGTTTCGAAAAGATTGTGATTATGCGATGGTTGTGCCCACCAGTATGGGAATACGTCTCACCCCGGTAAATGGTCAGCCCGTTCATTGCAGTGAGACACTTATTATGCAGGCTACCAGCGCCGAGTCCAATGTGGCGAGTGTTTCATCGTATCTCGGGCTTCGTGTAAAAGTACTCACGACTTTTGTCAAAGGCAGTCCGATTGCTCGCTTAATTAAAGATAACCTGGCAGGCAGGCACATGGATTACGAGGGGAAAGAAGTTGAGCAGGGAACGCCATGGGGATATCGTCACCAAATCAATATTGCTGATAGTGGTTTAGGTTCGCGCGGACCACGCGTGCATAATGACCGCGCCGGTGAGGTGGGCAGAACCCTGAATGTGAAAGATTTTGATCTGGACAAGATTTTTGGTCAGGAGGGCGTGCAGGTTGTTCATCTTTCAGGACTGATTGCCGCCTTGTCACCTGAAACCGGTACCTTCTGTCTTGAAATCGCCAAGGCAGCAAAAAAATATGGAACGAGGATTTCGTTTGATTTAAATCATCGCGCTACATTCTGGAAAAACCGCGAGGAAGAGCTTTTTGAGATATTTAAGGAAATCGCCGGTCTTTCTGATATTTTAGTCGGAAATGAGGAAGACTTCCAGCTCTGTTTGGGAATTGAAGGTCCGGAAGCGGGCGGTAAAGATATTTCCGAGAAAATCGAAAGTTTCAAAGGTATGATAAAGCGAGCCAAACAGGCATATCCGAATGCCTTGGTTTTTGCCACCACGCTTCGTGAGGTCGTAAGTACCAATCGTCATCTTTGGGGCGGCATCATGTCAGAAGGGGATAACTGGCATGTGGTAGAGCCCCGTGAAATCACCGTGATGGATCGGATCGGTGGTGGCGATGGTTTTGTTGGCGGCATGCTTTACGCGATCCTCAAAGGTTGGGAACCAGGGAAATGGATTCAGTTCGGCTGGGCAAGCGGCGCATTGGTTACAACGCTGACCACCGATTATGCTCAACCGGCTGATGAAGAACAAATCTGGAGCATCTGGGAAGGGAACGCACGGGTGAGACGATAAAAAAAGTGCCGGGGGAGACATGGTGACAGGGAGACAAGGAGAATATAAAAATTCGTAATAGTTCACCTCCCAATTATTTTTAAATGAAAAAATGATTTACGAATAAAGATTAACGATTTTTGATTTATGAAGGAGTGCTGTATTGAAAAATTTGATTGGAAAAATCAACAATACTTCAAAAATCGTAAATCGTTAATCCTTGTTCTGAGATCAGAATAAAAAATTACACAGATGGTGAACAGTTACAAATATTCTAATTTTACTCTCTCCTTGTCACCTTTTCTCCGTATCTATTTTCCTTTTTTAAATGTTTTAATTACTGTAATTAAGATTAAAAAGCGATATTCAAATATTTTTATATGCAAGCACACACCAATAGAAAAATTGAGGAACTAAATGAAAAATGTCCATCTGGTTGATCACCCACTGTTAAAACACTCGTTGACTATTTTACGGGATAAGAATACCGGAACTGAAAAATTTCGTCACCATGCGGGTATTGTATCCCAGATTATGATCCTGGAAGCGATAAAAGATGTGCCTTTGTTAGAAGATAAAATCGAAACGCCCGTCGCTGCGTCTGATGGTTTTTACATTAAAGAATCAATTGTTTTTGTCCCTGTTTTACGTGCCGGAATATCCATGCTATCCCCTGCAAGGAATTTTCTGCCGTGGGCATCTGTGGGTTTCATTGGTCTTGAGCGGGACGAAGAAACAGCCATTGCACGTGAGTATTATCGAAAATTTCCCCAGGGATTAAAAGATAAACGGGTGCTCGTTCTTGATCCCATGCTGGCAACCGGTGGTTCGTTAGTTGATACAATTATTGCACTTGAGAAAAAAGGTGCAGAAAATATATGTGCGGTTTGCATAGTGGCTGCTCCAGAAGGTATTGAGCTGTTGCAAAAAAAGTTTCCAAATTTACATATTTATTTAGCTGCTGTTGATTCTTTTTTAAATGAAAAAAAATATATAGTTCCCGGGCTCGGAGATTTTGGAGACCGGTTTTTTGGCACTTGATTGTAATATTTCTGTTTTATTAGATTTTTGGTAACCGTTCATCAGGGTCGTAAAAGTCATTCTGAGGGAGCTTGCGACCGAAGAATCTCTCCAGTGTTCACACTTTTATTAAGTGATACGAGATTCTTCACTTCCCAACATCACCTGCCCCTCCCTCGTTCAGAATGACATTAATACAACGAATAGCTGAACAGTTACGGGTAAAATTATATTTGGTCGTATAAATCTGGAGATTTCTAATGAACATTTTTCAAAAGCATTCATTTAAACAATTTTTTCAAAGCTTTAATCAAAAACTGTCCTATGTCAACGATCGTTTTGTGATTCGTGATGTTGTATTTTTTCTATTATTCTATTTATATGTTTGGTTGTGGATAAATCCGGCTCTATATTATCAATGGCAACAGCCGGTATTTTTTTTCGACGTAACATTTTTTAAAGAATTCCTCATCTATCCCGGTGGATTGCTTGAATATTTTTCAGCCTTTTTATCGCAATTTTATTATTACCCCTGGGCGGGCGCACTTATTATTACTTTGATTTTATGGCTCACCGGTTGGGCTACACGCATCTTCATTAAATCAAAAAGTAGTATTGATAAATCCCGACTGCTGCATCTTTTTCCAGCCGTTTTGTTGCTTGTTATGCACAATCAATATAAGCATCTTCTCGCAACCAGTGTAGGGCTGTTATTCCTATTGATCTTTTTGAATATTTATGTTCGGATAGCGGCTCACAAAACCATATTTCGTTTGGCTGTGTATTTGCTTCTATCTGTGATCCTCTATTATGCTGCTGCCGGAACATTCCTGCTATTTGCCGTGTTGTGCGGACTATTCGAATTATTGTTGAAAAAGAAGGTGCTGCCAGGATTATTTTGTTTATTGTCTGCAATAATTTTACCTTATATCGCTTCAGTTTATGTTTTTGTGGTGAGTATGAAAAAGGGCTACTTTTTTTTGTTACCTTTTTCGCTTGCTTATAAACCAATGATAACACCATACCTGTTATATTTATTTTTTCCGGCTACTATTTTAATGATGAAGTTAAAAAAGAATTTCAAAAGCACAGGTGCTAAAAAAAGCAAAAAGAAATCGTATCTTTCGTTCTTCACAATTGAAAAACCCGGATTAAAATTTATCGTGCAAACATTGGTTGTTTTTTTTACGATATGTGTTCTTGTGTTTCTATCGTTTGACAGGGATAGAAAAACAATTATTCAAGTTGACTATTATGCACAAAATGAAATGTGGCAGCAAGTTTTGCAATTAGCAGAACAATCAAAAACTGAACATTGGCTAATTAGTTTTCATACAAACAGGGCATTATATCATACGGGACAATTTCTTGATAACATGTTTTCCTATTCACAAATATTTGGAATTGATGGTCTTCTATTATCAAATGAGGCCGTATTATATTTTCCATTGCAGAACAGCAAATTGTTTTTTGAACTCGGTTATATAAACGAAGCAGAACATTGGGCTCACGAGGCATTATCGCTAAGGGGAGAAACAGCTTTGAATTTTCAACAACTAGCTTTAGTAAATACGATGAAAGGTAAAAAAAAGATTGCATATAATTGCCTGGCAAAATTAAATCAAACGTTATTTTTTGAAGATTGGATTGAAGAATGTAAAGGTTACCTCTACAATCCCAGGTCAATAGTAAATGACAGAAAATTACGGCGAATTCTATCTATGAGATCAAGGCAAGATATTCTTGCATACCCCGGTATAGCCCAGCCAGACCTTCGCTCGATCCTGAAAAGCTCAAGGAGAAATAAAATGGCTTTTGAATATTTGGTAGCAAGCTCTTTATTAAAAATTGATTTCAAAAGTTTAGTTAACAATATCAAATTACTAAAAAACTTTAAATATGACAAAATTCCACAACATTATGAAGAGGCCCTGCTTCTTTTTCAAACTAAAAATAAACTTGATCTGAAAGATTTAAATATCAGTCAATATACGTTCAGACGTTTTAATGAATTTAGCCAATTGCTCACTCGTTTTCAGGGAAATACAAAGCTAACCTACGAAGAATTAGAGAAAAATTTTGGGAATACTTACTGGTTTTATGTCTGGAAAAACAGTAAATTAAAAAGAAAAGGCTAAATTTTTAATAGCCCAGCTCGACAAGATGCAAATAAAATAGAACCGCTATTTACGCCAATTTCGCTAATTAAAAATTCGCGTAATTGGCGTAATTAGCGGTTAAAAAATGTTTTAGATCTCTTTGAAAAAAAACATAGGAGTCTCATAATGATGGCAAACAAGAAATATATATTTATATTTAGTGTGGTTTTGATATTTTTGATTATTCTGTTTTACAATATATTTTTTTCAAACAGGGTAAATATAGAAGAATTTACGACAATGGATAAGCTTCCTCAAATTAGTCCTGACTATACTGATATTGTTATTCCGGCTAACATCGCTCCGTTAAACTTTTTGGTGAGGGTAAAAGGGAAAAAATATTATGTGAAAATTTATTCAAAAAATGGGGAGACTATTGAAATCAGCAATAAAAAGCCAAAAATTTCAATTCCTATTGGACGATGGAAAAAAATGTTAAGTTCAAACCGCGGACAAAAAATATTTTATGATATCTATGTCGAAAATAAAAAAAATCAATGGAAAAAATATGATACTTTTTCTAACCAAATTGCTAATGAAGATATTGATGGTTTTTTGGCTTATCGCCTGATCAAGCCGTTGTACAGGCATTGGCACAATATTGGTATTTATCAACGTAACCTTCAAAATTACAGTGAGTCGGTCATCTTGCACAATAGAACACTGGATCAGGGTTGTATTAATTGCCACACTTTCTACAAAAATTCCCCTGATGATTTTATAATACATATGCGGGCCGGCCCTGGTACAGGGATGCTCTTGACTCAAAATGAAAAAACCAAAAAAGTTGATACTCGTACGCCACTCAACAATTCACATGCGGCTTATGTATCGTGGCACCCAAATAAAAAAATGCTCGCATTTTCCATTAACAAGGTTACACAATTTTTTCACGCTATTGGTGAGAATAGAGATGTTATTGATCACGCATCTGACCTGTTCGTGTATAAGATAGAATCAAATACGGTGACAACCTCACCAAAAATTTATGGTGAAGAGCGGTTGGAAACATACCCCCACTGGTCACCCGATGGTTTGTTTCTGTATTTTTGCAGCGCGCCAAAGGTAATAATAGAAGGTTCTAATCCTGTTGATTACAAAGAGATCAAGTATGATTTGATGCGCATAGGGTTTGATCCCGAAACAGAGACCTGGGGTGAGCTTGAAACATTGCTCTCTGCAAAAGAAACCGAATTAAGCATAACTCAACCAAAGATTTCGCCTGATGGTCGTTTCCTGGTTTTTTGTATGGCAAAATATGGCAATTTTCCAGTGCTTCATCCAACCAGTGATTTGTACTTAATGGATCTGAATTCCTGGGAACATACTAAATTGAATATCAATAGTAGTCAATCCGAAAGTTATCATTCATGGGCTGCTAATAGTAGATGGATCGTTTTTTCCAGCAAAAGAATGGATGGGCTTCTTGCAAGACCTCATTTCAGCTATGTTGATAAAAACGGAAAGGCTCATAAACCATTTTTGCTGCCACAAAAAGATCCTGAATTTTATACTACTTTTTTTAAAACCTATAATCGGCCTGAGTTAATAATAGACCCGGTTAAGGCAAAAACATATAACCTAACAAAGGCTGCTTACAATATTGATGAAATCTTAAAAGCAAAATTAGATCCTGATGTGGCACAATTTAAACCGAATTTAAAATCCGTAGAACCGGCATGGAAATTGGGAAAAACCAAATAACATCACCTTGCTTAAAAGACAGATAAATGTGTAAATCCCGCTACCTTTAAAAATATGATGAATAATGCGGGGTAGATGAACTTATTTCCAAAGTAATGGTTTCAATAAAAGAAATTTAATAATAGATAAATATAACTACCGGTAAATTCATTGAAGTAAGGAGAAGGAATTGTATGGCTTTTTCTAATAAACGCTATATTTTAATTAAACCTGAAAAACACTCAGGTATCAATACGGAGTTTGAATCATGTTTTTCTCAGCTTAGTAATATTCTGAGTATCTCTAATCTGAGTTTTAATTCAGTGGTTAAACAAACCATATTTATGAACACAAAAAATAATGAGGAATATAAAAAAAGAAAGAATTTTCTAAAATCTATTTTAACAGAATATTATGGCGATTTATTACCCCCGACAAGCTTTATTGGTCAACCGCCTGAAGATCAACAAGAATATGCGATAGAATTGATTCTTTTAAATGAAAAACAAAATGATATTAATTTAGAAAGAAAAAGTATCAATGGAATTTTTTATAGTGTAATTAATTATAAAAATACAAAAGAAGTGTATGCAGGAGGCTTAACAGCAGAATTTGATTCATACAGCACTTTGTTGAGTTCACGCAATGCTTTTGATTTGATGGAACAGATTTTGACAGCAGAGAATCTCACGTTCGGGGACGTCGTCAGACAGTGGAATTATATTGAAGGAATAATAGATCAACAATTCAATAAAGAGGGGATTCAACAAAATTATCAAATTTTTAATGATGTTAGATCAATTTACTATTCAAAAGCGAACTTTGATAATGGCTATCCGGCAGCTACCGGAATCGGCATGAATGCCGGTGGTATCATCTTAGAATTCATTGCAGCAAAAAATACTCAGAAAGTTGATATTGTTCCAATAAAAAATCCAGGTCAGGTGGATGCTTTTCGCTATTCGGGTGAAGTTTTGGTTGGAAAACCAATCGATGAAATTTCCAAAAAGACATCTCCGAAATTTGAACGAGCAAAATATACTAAAATAAATAATATTGGTCAAATTTATATTTCCGGTACAGCAGCAATCAGGGGACAGAAATCTGTTTCGGATCAGAATGTAAAAGAGCAGACAATAATTACCATTGAAAATATTAACGAATTAATATCAAAAGCTAATTTATCAAATTATGGCATCGAGCTCAATTCTCATCCGCTTAAACCTTCATATTTGCGTGTTTATGTTAGAGAAGAAAAAGATGTCGCTGATGTGAAGGAAATTTGTAATAAAAGCTACCCAAATGTTCCTGCAATCTATTTGTTATCAGATATTTGTAGAGACGATCTGCTTGTAGAATTAGAGGGAATAGCTAATTTTTAAATTGGTGACGCTGAAATCAATTTAGTCAAACAAGAATTATGAAATAAAGAAAAAGAAAAAATGATTCTATTTCTACTTTGTCAGATTAGAAAAACTACCCAAGAGATGTCATTCCGGCACGTTCTTTTGCCGGAATCTCCTGCTAAATTCTAACAAGATTCCGGTATTCCTCCGCCAACTGGCGGATTCAACCGGAATGACAAACGAATAGTGGTAATGTGAAAAAGTAGAATTA
>JADHVV010000250.1 GCA_016783825.1 Candidatus Zhuqueibacterota bacterium
ATTTAATTACAAACTAATTAAAAATCAATCATAAATTTCAATATTTTTAAGAATTAAACGAATTAAATTTAATTAATATAATGAATTAGATATAATTTTAAAAAATATCTTTTAGGGATTAATAAAATTGGTAAAAATTAAAATGGAAAAAATGAGTAAAATTAAATGGAAATAACATTAACATCCGCATCATTACCAATAGCCGTGCAATTATTACCCCATATGAGGTCACTTAATGCGCCTTGACCCACGGCCGTGTTTCCGTAATCATTATTTTGTCTCCCAAGCAGTCGTCCTAGCGCATTATACCCGATAGCCGTGTTATAAGCACCATGAGGGTTTGTAACAAGCGCATCTACACCGACTGCCGTGTTAAAATCGCCTGTTTGGTTGTAATAAAGCGCCTGATCCCCGCTGGCTGTGTTGTACTGCCCTGTGGTGTTAGAATGTAGAGCCGAACACCCGCATGCCGTGTTATAACTCCCTGTAGAAGCCCCACCCAAAGCATCAACGCCAACACCGACATTATACCGGACAACATCCGCGGGATCATTTGCACCGGCTCCCTGGCACAAATAAACACTTAATCCGATTGCTCTTCCATCGGAAAGACCATTGATATTCGTGGCACCGACACCCAGAGCCGTGCCGCTCCAGTACAGCGACCCGCCCACATTATACAGCTTGTTTGTTGTAGGTGAAGGTGCTGTTATAGAAGGCATGGTCAGCACATCGATCTCCATGACCCGCATATCAGCCGCATCGATGACCATCTTTCCGACAGTGCCTTCATCAGTGACCTGCATGAGCACGTTGGCGTCCGTGTCTTTGACTTTCATTTGTGCGAATACATTCGCAGTGAGAATTAATGTGATAATCAAGATCCATAACGGTTTTTGTTTCATGACTCTCTCCTGTTTGGTGTTTGAAATTTTGTTATTTTTACTTTCGCGAAAATTTTCGTCGATTTGAAGGTGTTCGTATTTACCAGGTATTTTTCTTCTGACAAACATTGGTACCTCCTTTATTGAACACCCCAATTTATAGAGAAACTCTATTAATAACAAAGGAATTCAATAAAAGCTGTGGCACCGCATTTTGGCGAAAATTGTGATTTTTTGATATTCTTTTTTAATGGTATATCATCGGGATAACCATCACCGTTTACATCACCTGCATTGGAGACACTATACCCAAATTGCGAATTGCCTAATATGTTTGGTTCGATTAGTTTTAAATCATAATTACGATCACCAATACTTGTTACGCCATTTGGAGTGTTCTCTGAATTACCCGGATTTCTTAAATAATCCTTTGCTAATTTGCCATAATATTTCTCTTCAATTTCTTGTATTTTCCCCTCGGTAAATAATTTGCCTTTAGATATTGCGTTCAATTCATGCAATATTCTAATCTCTACATTTCCATTTTCTGCTTCCTGTATTAGTTGTGAAATACTCACTTCACCTTTCTCCAATGCATTATTTAACATAAATGGTTCTTTTAATAAGTGAGGTGGTATTCGTTGTCCCTAAGCAAATAGTATTCCACTAAAAATAATTAAGATAAAAAATAGAAAAAGCGAGTGGAATTTTGGCTGGTACAAAAATCCTCCGTATTCGATATTCTCCTTTAAATTTGACTTATATACTCTGTCGGTGTCATGCTATATGCTTCTTTAAAACACTTTCTAAAGTAGGTATCTCCGCTGAATCCGACCTTGCTTGCTACCCTGGCAATAGGTAATTCACCCTTTTCCAAAAGACTCAAGGCATACTTCAACCGCCGTCCGCGAATAAAGACACTCACTGAAGCGCCGGTGGCGGTTTTTAGCTTGCGAAAAAGCTGGGAACGAGAGAGTTCCATAAGGCGGCTAAATTCTTCAACAGTGAAACCGGGATCTGTAATCCTGGCATCCACGATTCGAGCGGCTTTTTTTAGGAACGCTTTTTGATGCGGGGTGAGGTTTTTTTGATTCAATTTACTTATCCTGTTTATAGTGTTTTGGAAAATTATATTTGATACTAATTCTACTTTGTCAGATTAAAAAAACTACCCAAGAATTGTCATTCCGGCACGTTTTTTTGCCGGAATCTCCTGCTAAATTATAACGAGATTCCGGTATTCCGCTTCACTTCAACCGGAATGACAAACGAATAGTGATAATGTGACAAAGTAGAACTAACCTCGGGGTAGAAATCTTTACAATTGTTAAGATTTAGTTTGCAACATATAAATCATTACCGTTTTTCAATAAAAATGATAATAAAAGAAAGCATGGCGCACTAAAGTACAGGCATAGAGCGCAAAGAAGGTGCAAAGTGCATGATTTAAATCCACGCGCCATGCATTTTGTTTTCTTTAAAAGTAGTAATAAAAAAGATAAACTAACAAGCAGCTATGTTGCAAATACCAGAGGATATGTTGCATTTTGGGGATTTTTTGGAGGAATTAGGGCTTATGTCCTTGTTATAATTTAAATGGCAGAAAAATGATCCGCAAGCGGATCAAATTTATCATAATTCCGAATAGCGGAATGAATGGCAGAAAAATGCTTTATTTTTCTGCCATTCATTTTTCTGCCATAAATATTCTGGCTTGTCCCGATGCTTTTTATCGGGGCTTGTTCAATTTGGATTTTAGATTATTTTAAGATTTTTCGCGGAGTTTTTTTCTTTCTCCTCTCATTTCATCAAAATCATCCGATTCGTCTGCTGAAAACCATTCCCACCTTTAACAGAATTGTTCACGTTCATCCGGTAAAAATAAACACCACTGGTCAAACGATTGCCAAGGTCATTTTTAGCATTCCATTTGACAATATAGTTTCCGGCTGATCTTTGTTCCGAAACCTGCTTACGCACTAGTTTAAAATTCTTTGCTTGATAAAATCCAGAACGTCTTCCAAACAATTTTCATTGGAAGCTTGCACTTTGGTTTGTTGTTGAATGTGCTTATGATGTGGATATGAAGTGATTTCATGATAATGAGGAGCATTATCCCACCCGACAATCAATTCATTTTTTTCGTCTAACCAATAATAGCTGTATTGAATTAATTGTTCTTCGTCCCACTTTTCGGATATTCTCAGATTAGAACCATCAATGAGTTGAATTTTACATTTATAATGAGTTAAGCCTTTGATTTTTTTAATATTCAAAAATTCTGATTCATAAATGATGTTCTTAAACTGCTGGAGAATTTCATGAATCATTCATTACCCTCCATTCAGTTTTTTAAACTCGTTGATCTCTTCTTTAAGTTTATTTTGCACATCGATCCAAAAAGACCATTCTACAAAATCTTCATGAGCTTGAACATCAGCCTCATTTGAAAATTTCTCCTTAAATTCATCAAATGTTTTATTATAACGGGTTTCAAAATCCCGAATATATTTTTCAGCTTCTTTCAGTTGCTGTTTATCTTCCTCAATTTTGGTCTTTGCAAGGTTCCTGATTGTCCTTAACAAAAATGGTTTCTTCAAAACAGGAACTATTTTATTGAGTTTGTCAGGAATTTCAATAGTTATTTCTGTCATATTTGATTCCTCTGTTTTATATAATAATAAATGTATACTAAATATAAACAACTATCACTAATAAGTCAAGCACAAAAAAAGGAGACTCTGTTTGTAAATGAAGGGAGATGTTGAATAGAAGCAATTGTTGGATTCGATTTGGAGTTTAAAAACATGCCACGCACTTTAAAAGTGCGTGGTATGTTTGCATTAATATTTCACCCAGATTCCAGATGAACTCCATCCCGCTTTTGCGGGATGGAGTTCATCTTATTTACGATGAGGCCATATGGTCTCATTTAATTAATATCATTTTATTCTGCAAAATCGTCTCACCGGTTTGCAGCACATATACATACATTCCGCTGGTAACACGGCTGCCGGACTCATCCATGCCATTCCACTTTGCCTGGTGATATCCTGCTGAACGGAAACCATTAACCAATGTGAGGATCAACTGTCCGTTGGTGTTGTAAATTGAAAGCTTCACTGTTTCCGCTTTTGGCAGACCAAAACTGATTTCCGTGGTCGGGTTGAATGGATTGGGGTAGTTCTGGGATAATGAGTAATTATCCGGCACTGCATATTTTTTCAAATCAACCGAAGTTACACCCACAAAAACAGGTCCGTGGAAACTGGTTTCGCCAGACAAAGAAATAGATTGCAGTTTGTAATAATAATCGCCTGGCCGATCCGGTTTATCAACGTAGCTGTAGCTTGCTCCTATTGTTGCATCGCCTAAAGCAGGGATCAGGGAATCGTTAATTTTACTGTAGTCTCCGTTTTCTTCTGTGCTGCGGTAAATATTGAAACCGGCGTTGTCCGGCTCTGTTTCAGTTATCCAGTAGATCAAGATGCCATCTTGACCTACCTCAACATAAAATGAAGACAGTGCAATAGCAGTGGGAGTCTGATTCGATAATGGAAAATTATTATTAAATACAAACGGATCATTAGCTTCCAAATCAAACTGCAGGTAAAATTGCGTGCAAGCATTTGAAGTGAGGTAACCGGAATTGCCATTCTCGCCATTACCAATCACATACGGATTTGGATTCGCCGGAGGATTTAATATGCCTTGATTTAAACAGGTTAAACTCCATAAATAATTTGGCGGCAGCGTTACATGGATCGTGTAAATACCTGCTGTGCCATCGGTTAAAAATTGATAATATCCGCTGGAGCCATTTTGTACCATAGTGATAGCACCCGGCCCGGTTACAGTTATGCTGCCACCGGAGACGATTCTGGCATCGGCTTCATCGTAAAAATAGCCGGTGGGATCGTAATCCTGGTGATTTGGGATACCATCTCCGTCACGGTCGCCAATGCCTTCATCACTGTCCGGGCAGCCATCTTTGTCTTTATCTGTTGTTTCTGTTGAATCACCTGCGTACACATACGCTTTTCCATTCCAGGGAAACTTATGAGCCCCGATAATCACATCATCGTAGCCATCATAATTCACATCACCAACGCCAGAAACAGGATTGCCAAAGAAATTACCTGTCCCTTCACCATCCAGTAAAACATCTTCAGTATTATCCATGATTGACCCACCATAATAGATATAGGCTCGGCCGGCTGCAAAGTTGTAGTTAGAAGCCCCGACAATCACATCAGCATAGCCATCGTTATTCACATCACCAGCGCTAGAAACGGATCTGCCAAAATTACTCCATGTTCCCGCGCCATCCAGTAAAACATCTGCTGTATTATTCATGGCTGATCCGCCGTAATATACATAGGCTCGGCCGGCTTCAGAGTTATAACCATAGGCCCCGACAATCACATCAGCATAGTTGTCGCTATTCACATCACCAGCGCCAGAAACGGATCTGCCAAAGAAATTATCTGATCCTTCGCCATTCATGGTAACATCTGCTGTATTGTCCATGGTTGACCCACCATAATAGACGTAGGCGCGGCCGGTTTGGGATATGTAGCCCCAAGCCCCCATCGCCGTCAACCTATATACTATAAGTTGTATATTATAATTAGGTTGTGTCATTGTTCAATTGAAGATAAAAACTGATTTACGAACAAGTTGGAAATCCCGATTTATCGGGGGATTAACGATTTATGACCTGCGA
>JADHVV010000251.1 GCA_016783825.1 Candidatus Zhuqueibacterota bacterium
TTTTTCTGAAACTTTCATCTATTCTTCTTAAATTATTTTGCCAAATAAATAATTTAAAAAGTAATGAATTTAACTTTAAAAAACAAGTTTTATTTAATGGGATTTCTATTCATCAACGATTTCATACTCATATTCAATCTTTGCGCTTTTCTTTAACATTGCAGAGGCAGAACAATATTGCGTACCTGAAAGTTCCATTGCTCTTTCAACATCTCTTGGTTTAATGTTCTCTTTGTCACCTGTAACCACAAATTTTAATTTGATTTGTGTAAACACCTTCGGATAATCTTTTGCCTGGTCTGCCTCAAGAGAGATGGTAATGTTTTTTACCGGTGAATGTTTTTTTTTTAAAATTGAAATTACATCCATCGCTGTACACCCGCCCAAACCAAGCAACAATAATTCAAGGGGCCTTGTTCCCGCATTGTTTCCGCCAACATCTTCAGCAGCATCCATCGCGATCCAGTGGTTTGAACCGGCTTTTCCCATTAAACTTAATCCATCAACCTGTTTTATAATTGCTTCCATTTTAACTCCTTAACCTGACAATCCGGAATTCCTTTAAACAAAAATGAGGTGCTATTTTGCGATATAATTTGTAACAAGAAAAGATCAAGATCAAGGTTGAGAGTAAGAAAAATTAAATTTATACTTTTTATTGATCTCGATACCTGTACTCGCAGAGTATTGATCTCGACCTTTCTTATGAATTTTACTGTTGTTATCAATTTCGTGAATTTAAAAATTTATTATTAATTAAATCATCCAAATAAAGTTTAACATCGCTTAATTTTAGAGTCTTTTGATTTGCCTGTTTAAACTCCCAGCAAATTCGTTCTTTTAAAAGTTCCGCAACCTTTTTGTCCTTGCAAGCATCAAAACGATCTTCAAGTGATCCACAATACGATTTAATTATTTTCTCTATATTTTCCATAAAAAACCGCCTCCTACATTCTACATTTTTGATGTTTGGAGGCGGGAAAAGATTCATTCCCTAGTACAGCGAACTGCAATTAGAAATTGTAATTTTTTTAATGAACAGACTCTGATTTAAATTTGAGTGATGCTGGATGCTTGATTCTCGATGCCGGGTGGGATGGGCATCCAGAAACAAGTATCGAGTATCCAGTAACAATGTCTGTTTCACCAAATTTTTTACATCTTCAAAATCTTTTGAAAAAAAGAAATAATTTGTAACACTAAGCTGTTGCTAAATTCATAATTATTTCTTCTGATGCGTTTTCTCTTTTTAATTTCCCGGTAATGTGACCTTCGTGCATTACAACGATTCGATCACTCATTTCCAAAATTTCCGGAAGCTCTGACGAGATCATAATGATTGAAGCTCCCTGGCTAACAAGCATGCTCATCAGGTCATGAATTTGTAACTTTGCCGCGATATCAATCCCCCGGGTCGGCTCATCAAAAATGAAGACTTTAGCTTTGGTGTCTAACCAGCGCGCTAAAATAACTTTTTGTTGATTCCCGCCACTCAAATTTTTAATGTTAGCCTGTAGCGAGGCTATGCGAATTTTTAACCGGGAAACAAGGGATGAAGCATTTCGTTTTTCCTGTCCGGTTTTAAGAAATCCGAATTTTGTAACATCTTTCAAGTTTGTGATGGTCATGTTTTCCCTGACATTCATTTCCAAAAGCAGTCCCTGTCCTTTACGATCTTCCGGCACGAACCCGATCCCTTTTTTTACTGCATCTTTGGGCGATTTTATTGTTACATGTTTTCCATTCATCAAAATCTTACCGGATGTTATTTTATCAGCGCCAAAAATCGCTCGCACCAACTCAGTTCTTCCGGCTCCCACCAACCCGGCTATGCCAAGTATTTCACCCTTCAACAGCTTCAAATTGATTGGACTGGTAAAATTTTCGTTTTTTAAATCTTTTACTTCCAAAACAACTTTTTTTCCCTCTGATGATTTTTCCCGAACAACTGATTTCTTTATTTCCCTCCCAATCATCATTTTTATTATTTCCGAACGATTTGTTTCAAACACACCCCGGGTTCCCTGCAATTCTCCATCTTTCAAAACAGAAACCCGGTCAGCAATTTTGAACACTTCTTCCAACCTGTGAGAAATATAAATAAAAGAAACGCCTTTCTTTTTCAATTTTGTCAGGACATTAAATAATTTTTCAAGCTCGTGGGTAGTTAGCACTGCGGACGGTTCGTCCATAACAATTATTTTTGCATCCAAAGAAAGCGCTTTGGCAACTTCCACCATCTGCTGTTGGGCAATTGTGAGCATACTCAACTGTTTATTCAGATCGATATTCATACCCAGCATTTTTGCCAATGCTTGTGTTCGTTTTTGAACTCTTTTTCGGTCAACAAATATTCTCCATTTGCGCGGATATTTGCCTAACAAAATATTTTCTGCCGCCGAAAGTGTTGGCGCTAACATCAATTCCTGGTAAATAACTGCCACGCCCAACGATTGAGAATGTAACGGATTATTTATATCGATCCGATCTCCATTAAGAAATATTTCCCCGCCTGTTTTTGATATCGCGCCACCTAAAATTTTTATCAGGGTTGATTTGCCAGCGCCATTTTCTCCTACTAAAGCGTGAACCTCCCCCTCTCTCAAATCAAAATCTACGTTTTTTAACGCAGTTACCCCGGGGTATTTTTTGGTGATTTTTTTCATTTGTAGAACGGTTTTTTGCATAACAATCCTTTTTGTATCTAAAGATTGAACTTCTTAAACTATGGGCAAAAGAATACAATGAGGAAATTATTACCCACATGCTTGTATCGAATTATTTAGTTACATTTTTGTTCGTTGGGCAGGAATTTGACTGTTTAGCTCCTAATCCCCCCAATGGCATTAACTTAAGGCGAAGCGATTGTTCTTTTCATTCTCAATTCTCAATAGTCGTTCACAATTCTCAATTAATTATTGGTAACTTGTTAATTCTAATTGCGAATCCGCCGAAAAGATGTCGGACGTACCGTTGATAATTGAGAAGAGAATTGTGAATGACATAAAATTATTTTCGCTTAAGTTAACGGCATTGTCCGAAACCCCCGACTTAATCCAAGTTTCCATGCCAGTCGGATAGCTTCCCCAAATTCAGTATTTGTTATTGCTCTCCCTATTTGCGGATCACTAATGGCTTGGTAACAGGGTCGGTATTGACTCATAATATTCACATAATTATCGGTTGAAAGCGCCTCAGCAATAAATTTTAAAATATGCTTTGATCCAGCCGCGTTTTTTGGCAAAACAAGGTGCCTGATCAAAAGTCCGCGGAAGGCTGCTCCGTTCTTGTCGATTTTTAATGTACCAACCTGGCGAAACATTTCTTTCAAAATTTCCTTTAAGATCGTAAAATAATTTCCTGCGTCCGCAAATTGCTTTGCATGATTAGAATTGGAAAACTTCGCATCCGGCATATAAATATCAACTATTCCATCCAATAATCGAACAATTTCTAATGATTCATACCCCCCACAATTCCAGACAATTGAAACACTTAAGCCCATTTCAATTGCCTTTGGTAATGCTGCGATTATCTGTGGAGCGAAATGAGTCGGGGTAACAAAATTAATATTGTGGCAGCCTTTATTTTGTAAATCGATCATCAGGGTAGCGAGTTCATTTGATGTAATTTCCTCCCCATCTCCGTAATGACTGATGTCATAATTTTGGCAAAAATTACACTTTAAATTGCAAAAACTTAAAAAAATTGTACCGGATCCATGGCTGCCTACCAAAGGAGGTTCTTCACCAAAATGTTGAAAAGCGCTGGCAACTTTCAAATTTTTACCAGCGCCACAGTAGCCCAACTCTCCCTTCAACCTGTTTACAAAACAATTTCTTGGGCACAAATTGCATGACTGTAGTTTGCCGGACAAATGTTTTATACGTTCATACAATTCCCCGGATTTAAAAAGCTTTATGTATGCTGGTTTGTTTTCTGGCAACTTTACAACTCCGGGAGTTTTATTTTTTTGCTCACTTCGAGGTCACATGAAAAGGTCAAGGTCGAGATCAAGGTTAAGAAATTATAAAAAAACCATCCCCTAAAAAGTGAGGATGGTTTCAATATCTTTAAATCAACTCGGTTTTCGCCATTTGGCTACTTGCTATCTTTTCGAATTATTTTTCTTCATCTTTATTTTCATCTTTTTCATCCGACTCAGAACTTTCTTCTTCATCCTCCTCATCTTCTTCCTCTTCCTCCCGGTCTTTTCTTTCCAAAAGATTCTCGTCGTCTTTTTTCTTCCTCAAGATTAAATAGGTCAGCGTATTTCCTACATTAAAGGAAGCTAATCCGTAAGAAACAATAAAACTGCCAATCAACAATATCATAATAGCAAAAATATAAGATGCTGCAATTTGATATCCAGGAAGAGCCAGCGGATCAAATTCACGACTGAAATAAATTGCATTAGACATATCCGGGCAAATTGAATTAATCCAATCAATTGAATGAGCGACCCAAACACTCAACAAATACATGCCATGTGCTGAGATATTCATAAAATCCGCACCCATTGTACTGGAAAAAATCCTGTCCATCACAATGAAAGCTTTTTTGGACAAGAATGCCAGTACCACAAAACCGATTATTGCCATAGCATCTGCTAACATCTCATATAAAACCAGCCTCCACGGCTGACTCCACAGCGTTGAAAAAGACTGAAACACTGCTTCAAAAGCATCATCATCTGTTGTTGCAATAATAGCTGGTGCTAACAACAGTGACACGCCAAAAACAAGCGCCAAAAATACAATTACCAATGATGCAACAAACCAAATTACTGTAAAAATAGTCAGACCAAGTTCGCCGACATAAGGAATTTTGCTGATCCAGCCAACAACTGCGCCACCTAAAACAAACAAGCCAATAATTATCGCTAACGCAATCGGAGACATTAAAATGGCGCCGGCTTTTTTAACTGCAAAGGAAAATGACTCTTTCCATGTATAAAAATTATTGCCCTTGGCGAGCATGTATGTCGCCCTTGAAACTGCTGTCGCTGTTACCAGGTAAACTGCCACCAGCCAAAAAACGCCAATAAAATAAATTATCATACTATACCAGTTTGGCGACTCTGAGATTAAACATGGCAATAATCCATACTTATTCCATCCTACTGAAAGACCAATGCCCGAGGTAATAAAGCTGACGTAAGTCAATACTAAATAGCCCAGGTATCCGAAAAAGAGACCCACAAATTGAATCCAGATTCTTTGAAGACTTAACGCTAATCGTGTCGATCTGAAAATGTCCCTAAAATCAAAGTGCATTTGCTGCATAATACTTTCCTCCATCATGACTTGTTTTGATGTTTAAACTTAAATTATTTACAAATTATTTAATATGTATAGTAAGAAATTTTATATAAATTGTCAAGCGTTTTTTTAGGGGCGGGATAATTTAACCCCGCCTATATTTGTTCAATCAGATAAATTATATTTTTCTCTCGTACAAAGCGATCAAATAATAGGGACGCCGTGG
>JADHVV010000252.1 GCA_016783825.1 Candidatus Zhuqueibacterota bacterium
GATAATATTGAAATATCTGCTGCAATTTCCCGGGCCATTGAACCCATAAATTCGCCATTGACAGTACGGTACTTTATTGCAACAAGATTTTTAAGCTCATCTATCAAACAGCGCATCCATTCAGGAGAAGCAGAATGAGGTCCTTCTCCCCTCGGATCATACACCATCATTGGAATTGAAATTACATCATCTACTGCCTTGTAATATTCGAACAGGGCGTTTTTTTCATCAGAAATATCTGTGGGCATAACAACGCCAACACCATCAGCGCCCTTTTTTTCAGCATACTTACTTAACTCAATAGTATCTTTCAAGCAAGAAGCCCCGGTTCCGGCAATAAATAATTTTCTCCCTTTGGAAATGTTCACCACAGTATCAATAATTTCTTTTCTTTCATCAACAGAGAGCGTTTGGTATTCTCCGGACCCACCCATGGGAAAAAGAATATTTAATTTTTGCTCACACAACCAATCAACAAATTTTTCATAAGTTGGGAAATCAATTGATTTGTCTTCTTTAAAAGGTGTTAAAACCGGCGCGACAACTCCACGATATTTTTTGTGGAATTCATTGCTCATAAATACTCCTGAATTTTGTTTAAATCTGTTTTTTTTTGCCACGAAGAATCTCTTGTGTTAAATTGGGAGATTCTTCACTCCCCTAACGCTCCGTTCAGAATGACTTTATTTTAATTTCTCTTCGTGTCTTTGTGCCTTGGTAGCAATATTTTCTTTCAATTGAAATCAAATAAAAATTACAACTTCCCAATAAACATAATTAACCGATGATACATATAATAAACCATAACAAGAATCAAAATCAAACCAAGCCCGGCGACAATATTCTGAATTAAATTATTTCGGAGATCGCCCATTACTTTTTTATTATTGAGAAGCAGAAACAAACCAATACCAATGGCAGGTACTGCAAACAACGAAGACGCCTGCGCTAACACCAAAGCATAAACAATATCTCCGCGAAAAAAAACCGCTATGATCATCCCAATTAATAGTACAATTATTGAAAATATTTTGGGATATTTTTCATCCATTGTACGTCCCAAACCCAAACCATCAGAGAGCAATCCACCGCCAATTACAGCATTGACAAGCAAAGACGAAAATGCAGCCGCAAATAATCCAATACTAAACACATATTTAGCAAATGATCCAAATAACGCTTCCAATTGGATTGCCATATCAGCAGCCGAGGAAACCATTATTCCTTTTGGATTAAGAGCAGCAGCAGATGTTAAGATAACTAACATTGAAATGCCACCCAACATAATAATCCCGCTTATCGAGTCTCTTTTCTGCTGTTTATAATCATCTAATCCCCAACCTTTATTCTGCACCAAATAAGAGTGATAAAGGCAGACGTGCAATACAAAAGTTGTTCCCACCAGGGCAGCCATTTCATTAAAAGCATTTCTCGGCAATGATATTGGCAGGAATCCTTTTGCTGTTGCAACAATATCGGGTTTTGCAAAAATTAAATTCAAGAAAAAAGCCACAATCATCGTCATGACTAACACCATCATAATTTTTTCGATGACTTTGTAAAGATTTTTCGCAAAAAATATCAGCACTATTGCAGTTGGTGTTAATATTAATGGCCAGACTGTTTCGTTTATCCCGGTGATTGTCTGCATGGCAGTTGCCACGCCCAGGTTATTTCCGAATTGAAAACTTGTTGCAGTGAGAAAAGCTGAAATGCCAATCAGCCCGGCAAACCATCGTCCATAAGTTTCAGCAGTAGTTTGCAAAATGGATTTTTCGTGTGAAACACCGTAGCGGGTGGACATTGTGGTGTACATTGCCATCCCAATAGCCGCAAAAACAATTACCCACAAAAGTTGATAACCATGTTCAGCGCCAATTTTAGAAGCGGTTGTAATGCTTCCAGGACCTAACACAACAGAAGCGATGATGAAACCAGGACCAGCAGATTTGATAATTCCTTTCAATCTCTGACTCATGTTTAGCTCCCTTTATCTGTCGTTCTGAACTGAATGACTGAAAATAAATTTAAACATTTTTAAATTAACTTCCAAATAAATAATTCAACAATTTGTCACCTTCATTAAAATCCGGTATCAAAATATCGCAATTTGCTTTGGTCAAACGATCGATTTTGGCTTCGTTCCAGCCATGCCCCTTCACTTCATCGGAAGCAACCCCCACGGCAATGGCGCCGTTTTCTTTAGCATTACGAATTTCCACAGGTCCATCACCAAACACTATTAATTCAGAGCCATGTAAATTGTGATTTCTCAAAATTTCTTTAATCACCTTATCTTTGGAGTATTCTTCAATCGTGCCAATGGCGCCGTAAATTCCTCCTTTAAAATATTGAGCCGCAGTCACTTTTTCAGATTCGTTCCGAACATCGACACGGTCTGTTCCGCTTGCCAAATACATTGTTACGCCGCGTTCAAATAATTTTCTGCAAAAATCAAGCGATCCTTTCAATGTAGAATCATCAAGCGATTTTACACCGGACTCCAATTCTGAAATTCTTTCCCGAACCGGCACCATTAAACGATCGTTATAAATCTTTTTATATCCCCACGCATCCAGAATTTTTTCTTCTGGCACAAGTCCGATTTCTTTAACAATTTCCACCAGACCTTCCATCTGCAAGATTGTTTGGACGCCAGTGGTTTCATCAATAAAATTTTTAACTCTCTCAATAATTTCCGGCGTGGCTTTTTGATCCCCACAAATACTTTCCACCATCACCGGTTCCATAATTTTTTCCCAGCCTTCACGCAAAATTGAAATCGTACCATCAAAATCAAAAATCGCGTGTTTTATGTTACCTTTTTCAAAATTGTTTTTGTAGATTCTGATATCGGTTCCGTTTAGATTGTACATTTAGCCTCCTAATTCTGCACAAAACAGTTCAATTGTACAAATCTTCTTCTTATCAATGTCTAAAAAGACTTCACTATTTTTTATTTCCAGAAATTCTCTGTTTATTGGTTCTTCATTTAAGTTCGTGTATCTTGCTTTCTTAACATTAAAATTCAATTTGATTTTTCCTCGAATATTTCTGCTCGTCGGATTATAAATCCGAACGATTATACTTTCCCGATCTTCTGTTTTTTTAACCGCAGTGAGTACCAAATCATCGGGAGCCAGTTCAAAATAACTTTTTGATTTTGGCAAATCTCCTGAATGCGGTCCGGCTTGCGCCAATTCAAGTGGAACCGTGAAACGTTCCGTTTGCTGTATTACTTTCCCCTGATCCCAGTTGCCAGTATGTGGATAAATAAAATATTGGAATTCATGATCACCCGGCGATTGAGATAGTTTCATTTCCGAATGACGTTCCCATTTCCAGGCTACCGTTGTGAGTGCAACTTCAAAAGCACGCAACAGTGTAATACCAATCGTTCTTGTTTTATCATCTGACACTTCATATTCCCGAAGTCCATCGTTGATGATAGCCAATCCATTTTCACAATCACTAACATCAACAAACCGCTGATGGGGATGCGTGGGATTCCAGGTATTTTTCCAGGGGCTGTCCTGTCCTCGATTTATGGGTCGTTCTACAACATCAAAAGGCTCTTCCGCACATGAGTGGGTTGCAGCAATATTTGATGGGAACATTACCCGCAACCGGTGATCTTCACAAGTATTATTAAAAGTTGTTTTTATTTCTAATCCTTGTGCGCCTTTTCGTAATATCAGCTTCGATTTAACTGTCAACTCTTTCGTAATTTCAGATCGTGAAGCATCATCACCTTCGGCATCAAGCCGGCGCGCATAATCGCCTTTTCCTTCTGCTAATGTAGCTGGAATTTCCATTCTGTGTGTTATCGTATATCTAACAAGAAAAGGACCCGACTCAAGCAGCTCAATTTTAGGAGTTGAATTAAGAGTTGTAATTACTCTGTCAAAAGCTGGTGGTACGTGTCGCCAGGCATGTCCCGCTTCGCCGGAATCTTCAAAATAATGAAGTCCTTTAAATAGCTGTCCTGTTTCTTTTTGAAGAAGATCTAAACTACCATTTGAATTAATGGTTACTTTGAGAAATCCGTTCTCAATTGTATTCGGCGCAACAATTAGAGAACCATCGAGTCGTTTAAAATCGTCTTTTGCTTTGACCACATAAGTTTTGTAACCCAATGCAGGAACATTCGCTACCAGCAGATGAATATGAATCCGCAATGCCTGCATTTGCATTGTTGCATCACCAAGATGACGGATTACTGGTGAATGCTCATAGCGACACACTTCCTGGTATTTAATTTCTTCATTTGTTGAAGCATCCCAAATCCCATACTGTTTGAAACCTGGTAAATCGAGGATCGTCGTAACAACTTCACTCCTGGGAAATGGCGATAGATTAAAAACAGTCAACACGACATCATTCTTTTCCACGTCCGAATTATCGATTTGTTTTTGAATTACTTGCAATGAACGCCGAAATAATCCAGCCGAAATATTCCTACTTTGATCGAGCCGATAGTGCATATCTTTTTCGATTTGATCAACACCGGTACCAGCAATGCTGTCATGGGGATGACATTGAAGAAGGTATTTCCAACTTTTCTCTAAAAGTTTTTTTGGATATTCAGCGCCAATCAGATTAGAGATCACGGCGAAAGGCTCTGCTCTTTTTTGTAAATCTATTTCTGCAAGGGCATTCTTTCGTTTTAATCGAGTTCGGGCAGATGTAACATCGCCGTAAAGATGCACGCGGGTTCCTAAACTTTTTGGTGTTCTCCGCTCTCCCTTTAGAACCACCAAGTCTTCCTTTTTAACAGACTTGCGCGCTGCTTCAATCCAGTCAGGGAGACTGCTGTGAAAAATTTTATCATCTTTTAAGATTTTGACAGTTTCTGCAACAGTTTTTATTTCTAATTCATCGGGCTGCGTGCTGTCCATTCCCTGCATACAGGCGATTTGTTCTGATGTACAGTGCTCATCTTCAGCTTGTTTGAATTCTACCAATAAATCCGACAGGTTTTCATTAAAAAAATATTTTACCGGATCTACTAAAAAATGGTGTTCCATATAATTATTTTCATTGCAAAGATGAAACGGAAGCCCCCCATCTTCCCACTGGTATTCCCGTTCCAGTGTTTCTTTCCCAAAAATAAGTGGACGAAAAACGCTGAAGAAAAAATTATACCGGGCATTAGAACCCATTCGTGAGGCGAAAAGTTGTGAGCCATCAGGTCCTTCAAAAATAAATTCTGACCGGGATTCATCCGGTGAAATGCCATGATAAAACAAAATAGTCTCAATTCCAAAACCGTGATATATTTGCGGCATTTGTGAAGCCTGTCCATAAGAAAAAGGGCTGTATCCAACCTTCATCACGCCGCCATATTTTTCTGCCACCCGATGCCCGATCAGTAAATTTCTTACCAATGAGTCACCGTTGACTAAATGCTCTTCCGGTAACGTGTACCATGGACCAATAAAG
>JADHVV010000253.1 GCA_016783825.1 Candidatus Zhuqueibacterota bacterium
TTTCTTATTTTCCATTTGAGGAATAAAATTTATTTTCATCTGTATATTAAATGTAGGCATGAAAAAGAAAGAATCTATTCAAACAGACAAAGAAGATCTGAGACTGGTTCAGAAAGCTAAAAACGGCAATCAGAAAGCTTTTGAAAAACTCGTTGTTAAGTATCAACAGGCAATTTATGGCTTGGTACGGAAAATGGTTATTGATCATGAAAATACCAATGATATTGTTCAGGATTCTTTTGTAAAGGCTTACAGGAATTTAGAGCGATTTGATGAACAGTACTCATTTTTTCCATGGCTGCATCGAATAACAATTAATACGACGCTAAATTTTATTGAAAAAAATCGACGTTACCAGGAGACCTTCAACAGGTCTGAAAGTCAGGATGAGTATTCCTCTCAAAACGGAAATTCTCTGAAGAAGATAATTCACAATGAATACAAGCAACAAATAAAACAAGCTTTGGAAACACTGCCGACAGAACAAAGAGTTGTTTTTATTTTGCGAACTTCAGAAGAGATGAGTTATCAAGAAATAAGTGAACAGTTGGAAATTAGTGTTGGCACGGTGATGTCGAGATTGTCCCGTGCGCGGGATAAGTTGAAAGAAGTACTTCAACCCTATTTGGAAACTTAGTTTCTAAACTGTGAATTTATTGTACGATGGGCAAAAATATTAATGGCTATGATAACAGGTAAAATTAAAAATAAAGGTCGAGATCGAGATCAAGATCAAGAAAAAAATTAATTTTTCTCAATCTTGATCTCGACCTTGATCTTCTCATGATGCAAAAATTATTACCAATAAACCTGTAATTATAGTTTTTCAGAATTCTGGTTTGTCCGGATAAGAATACTAAGGGATAAAATCATGAAGTGTGAAGAGATAAAAAATAAATTATCTTTATTGATAGATAATGAAATAAATAGTGATGGTCGAAAGATTGTCGAAGGTCATTTATCACAATGTTCTGTCTGCCAAAAGGAATTGAGGCGTTTGGAATCAATAAATTCGATTGCTAAGGCGGAGATATTTGATGAACCGGGATCAGAATACTGGAGAGAATTGACCGGTAATATAATGAATGAAATCTGCCCGGCACAAGCAAAACAACCATTTTGGTCAGGAGTTTTGGATAAAATTGAAAATGTGTTTCTACAAGGAAGATTAAATTATCGTTTAGTTGGCTTGGCAGCAGCCACAGTGATTTTAATTTTTTTTGTGAAGATTTCTTTTTTTAACCAGGGTAAGTTTAATTTACCAATGGAAATAAGTGAAATAGAAACACAAATAAATAACAACGAATACAATGAGGCAGATGAGGCTCTTGCTGAATTTAAAGGGAGACACGCCACTGTTGAAGAAGAAAAAATCGTTAGCAAGCCAACTCCAGCAAGGTTGAGCGATAAAAAAGGAGTCATGAAAAAATTACCTAAAATGGTCGAAGGTGCTCAAGCAGGATCGGGGGTAAGAGAAAAAAACAGGCAAGCGATTCTTCCAAAAGCTGGCAGAGGCGCTGAGCAATTGAGTCGCGATGTCAACCTGAAGAAGATGTCGGAAGAGAAAGAACAAGAAACATTAAATAGAAAAATTGAAATAGTTGATGAGAGAGATTTAGCAACAAAGGATTTAGCTGACGAGGATATAAACCGCCATTTTGAAATGGCTGCTAAAAGCGAGCCTGTCAAAACAGAGCATGTCAAAGAAACAGTTTCGGATCAAGTTGGTGGAATCAAGAAACGATCTCAAAATACCCCAATAATGGACATGAAGATACCGGCACCTTCAACTCCGCCGGATTCAAAAATGTTTTCACCGAAAGTAAGAAGTAAAAAAAAAGAAACGTTCGAATATTTACCGGCGTCAACCCAGGCTGACAATTCAGTTTCCAAAGGTGATCCATTTATTATTGTTTTGCAAGAACTGAATTCTAAAACCAAACAGCAAGATAAAGTAAAACTTCTAAAAGCTTATTTACAACGATACCCTGAGACCATCCATAAAAATCAGGCGACTTATTTGTTGGCAGAGAATTTAATTTAATTTGCCAAAGAGACGAAATCAGAGAAAAATATTGATGAAGCTGTGACGTATTTTCAAGAGAATGAGATAGTATTGAAGAAATTTGATAATTATAAAATATTGAAAAAAAGTGTAAAAGAGCTGGAGAAAAAAAATTAATTATTCACAATAATATTTAATCTTCTTTGGGGCATACAATTTTTAAAACTTCATTTATTTCATAATCCACAACAGGTTTTTTTAAAATCCCTGCAGGATGAGTTTGTTTTAAGCGTTCAGATTCCAGCAAATCAGCATTTCCGCTAATATAAACAATGGGAACATCAATTTTCTTTTGAATGATTTGTGCAGCTTCAATTCCATCCATTTTTCCCATCAATTTGATATCCATAAAAATAACATCAAAATTTTCACTTGCCGCTTTTGTGACTGCACCTTCCCCGGATGAGACAATTTTGGTGGTGAAATCTCCTTGTTGCATTAATCTGGATTCAAAATCTAACGCAATGATGAATTCATCCTCAACTATCAGAATATTTGATTTTGCCATATCCATATCCCCTAAATTTAATTGTGAAAGTTGTCCAGCCATTTTGCTCCAGACTTGCCTCACCGTTAATTTGTTTTGCCAGATTGTAGATTAATCGCAATCCTAACGTCCTGGTTGTTTCCAAATCAACCTCACCCGATAATCCAACGCCATTATCGCGGTAGATGAGCTGATATGTTTCTTCATCTAAAAGATTAAAATATATTTCGATCTTACCTTTTCTTTCGCCCGGAAATGCATGCTTCAGCGAATTAGTGAATAACTCGTTAATGATGAGCGCTACCGGTGTGGCGTCATCCAATCCAAGCACAACATTTTTAATTTCCAATTTTAAACTAACGCGATGGGAAATGTTAGATGAACGATAGAGATTATTAAGCACGTCTTCCAAATATTCTTTATAATCAATACTGGCAAAGTTTTTCGATTGGTATAACTTTTCATACACTCCTGCCATCATTTTTATTCGATTCCGGCTTTGTTGAAACAGATCAAGGATATGCTTTTCAGTAATCTCGCGCGATTGCAACTGTAACAAACTGGCAACAAGTTGAAGACTGTTTTTCACCCGATGATGAACCTCGCTCAAGAGAATAGTTTTTTCTTTTAAGTCGTTTTGAATTTGATCTTTTGCCTGTTTGCTTTCGGTTATATCCCGGATAATAGAAAAAGTAGCCTGCTCACCCTTGTAATCAATGATCTCATATTTAACACCAACATTGATCACAGTTCCGTCCTTTTTAACGAATGTGGTTTCATAGTATGGCGGCAAAGTATTACCCTGTTCTCGCTTTTTTTGCCTTTGATAGAGTTCTTTTTTTGCCTGTTCACTGAATATTTTACTGAACTTTACCTCCTTCAACTCTTCCCTTTTATATCCCAACATCTGTGCAAATTGGTTGTTAAAAAAGATCATCCGGTCGTTCTGAGTAATTTCAATACCGTCGTGGGCATTTTCTACTATCATACGGTATTTTTCTTCACTTTCTTTTAACTCTTGCTCCGCTTTCTTGCGGTCGGTGATGTCTTCTGCCACCTTGATATAATTGATTATCTTACCTTGTTTATTAAAGATGGGAGAAATGGAAGCAAATTCCCAAAACAGCTCTCCGCTTTTCTTTTTATTATGAAACTCGCCACGCCAGATTTTGCCCGATGATATTGTTTCCCAAAGCTCTTTATAAATTTCATCGGCTTGCTCACCCGATTTCAATACGCGGGGATTTTGCCCGATTGCTTCTTCTAAGTTATAACCTGTAAGTTCAGTAAATTTCGGGTTTACATATTCCAGATTTCCTTCTGTATCTGTGATTGCTATTACCGATGGACTTTGTTTAACTGCGGTGGATAGTTTGGTAAGTTCTTTCTCTGCTTGCTTACGTTCGGTAATGTTGCGGTTCACGCCGATTAAACCCGTGGCTGCGCCTGCTTTGTCCCGTAAAAATGAGACAGTTATTTCCACAGGAACAGTGGAACCGTTTTTATGGCGCATTTCAATTTCTAACGTTCTGGAGCGACCGGGATCAGCTTTCCCGCTTTTTTCCAGTGCCAATTCTTCTTTGAGTACTTTATAAATTTTCGCGGCTGATTCGGGGGTAACACTCTCTTCAAACGGCTTGGACATTTTTTCTGCGATGCTGAACCCGGTTTGCTGATATGTGGACGGGCTGATATAGGTTAGTTTAAAGTCCAGATCGCGTGTCCAGATCACGTCGGACAAATTGTCTGCCAGCAGGCGGTAGCGGCGCTCGCTTTTAGCTAATAAAATTTCTGCCTGCTTGCGCTCGGTGATGTCGATAAACGAAGCCATCCTACCCGTTTCGTTACCCTCCTTGTCAGTCAAAACTGAGTAAGATACCTCGACTTGGATTTCTGTACCATCTTTGAGCCGTGCAATTAGCTCTTCAGTTTCCCCTTTCGTTTTGTTAATAATCGCTTCCACATCGGAAAACTTATGGATATCTGCAGAAGGAAATAAACTGGCTGCATCTTTACCTAACACTTGTTCTCTACCTTCATATTCAAACAAATTGATAAATGCCGGGTTCGCATACTTAATCTTTCCCTCAAGGTCTGATATAATGACCCCGTTGACTGATGAGTGTAAAGCATCGTCGGCCACTTTTAATTTATCCTCCGCCCGCTTGCGCTCCTGCCTATTTTTCTTTTTATCCAATGCATTTAAAATCGCCGGTCCTAATCGCTTGATGTGTTCTTTTATCACATAATCGTCTGCTCCGGCTTTTATGCATTCAACAGCAGTCTCTTCATTCAATGAACCGGTAAGGATTATAAAAGGAATAAATTGTTCCTTTTTACGCGTGATCTGTAAAGCTTTCATCCCATTAAAAGCAGGCAGCATATAATCTGAAATAATCAGATCGGGTTTAAAGTTTTCTAAGGCTTTAATAAAACCCTGTTCCGTATCAGTAACCACAGCAGTATAGTTTTTTAAAACAGCTTTCACTTCTCTCTCTGCCAATTCGGCATCAGAAGGAAGGTCTTCCAGAATTAATACTTTAATTTTTTCTTTCATTTTTTCACACCTTTAAAAAATTCAATCATTTTGCTAAAATTACTTTTCTTGATTTTTAAATTCCATTTTCCGGGATTTCATTTACCACCAACCAATATAATCCCAGTTGTTTAATTGTTTCAGTAAATTTTTCGTAATCAACAGGTTTCACTACATAGCTGTTGGCACCCAATTCGTAGGCAGTGTTTATATCCGGGTCTTGTTTGGAAGAAGTGACTATAACTACAGGTATTTTTTTAGTGTTTTTATTCGATTTCAATTGTCTTAATATTTCCAGTCCGTCCACTTTGGGCAGTTTTAAATCCAAAAAGATCATCAGGTTC
>JADHVV010000254.1 GCA_016783825.1 Candidatus Zhuqueibacterota bacterium
CTTCGTTTTTTGTGCAAAAGAATTTCTAACCCAGATCAATTAACTTTCATACCGAAAAGGCTGAGGCGAAGGCAAAGGCGAAGCAAGGTATAAGATTCAAGGATTAAGGATATTCTTTTTTTTCCTTCGCCTTCGCCTTCGCCTGCACTTTAGTGCGTTATGAACTTCTTGCACATAGGGTAAAAATATAACTTGACAAATCGATGCAAGTCTAAAGAAGTAATGGATCGATGGAGTTTTGTTTCAACAATCCAATACTTCGGCACTCCATTCCTTTCACCTGTTTGTCAGGCTGTGTAAAAAAGAAATAGGATAATAATAAATTTACCAGTTATTTAAAATCACATATTACCTATTACTTTGTTGGTTCTGGCTTGACAAGTTTAGAGCAAAAATAATATCCAATTCTTTATGAGCTGATTTTCACAAGAGTTTCGAGTTAATTTTCCTCCCATAAATAATCAATAAAAACAGAACCAAAAAATATGTCACAGCTATTAGCCAAAAAACGATAGTGCTTTTTGATTTTGAGAAATATATTTCCGATTCCCCGGGATCAGGCAACGGAATTGGATCCCAGGGAAGGCCATGTTTTAATACAAGCCCTTTAATATAAAGGAGATGAATGACCGGTATGCCTAAAGCTGCCATTTTAAAAATCACTCCCCGTTCATCAACTGGCGGAAGTTCCACAATTTCCTTGTTCAATCCAGGCTTTACTTTTAGCACCAGTCCACTACTTCCCATATTTGCCTGACTGCCGCCGCAATTTATAAAGGCTGAAATTCTTTCGTTAGTTTGACTTCCCAGGTAGATACTCATTCTTTTTTTTACACTGTTATAAATATTTGATTCGTAAATGAATGGAATTTCACTCGCTCTAATTTGTTGAATCAATTTCTGTTTAATATGGCTTTCAAAATCTTCACCAACATCTTTCTCCCCTCCAAGAGAAATCCCTGCCAACTGAACATCAAAGATTTTTTCCCTGGTCAGCAATTGATAGATATCCAGTAAATTAAAATCAGGATTGTTTGCTCCAAAGGAGGACGCTCCCAAAGAGATAATAACAACCGGGTGAATTTCCATTGCCTTTGTTGCAGCCAATGAAGCAATCATTGATGCCGGAAAAGAAGCGGAGCAGCCGAAAGCAACAGTATCTCCTGTGCTCACGCCTGCCTCATCAAGCAGTTGGACAATTAAGGCAGCAAAATCTGGACTTGTTGTTGTCCTTTTTGCCTGGAGATGTCCCAACGTTGTGGTTATATCTGAAAATTCAGATCCGATCAACCCGGTATGATTTGGATCAGTTATCTCATCTATTTTTTTACCTGTCTTAAAATGAAAATCTCTAATTACTGATACTGCCGTTTTCATTATTTCCGCAGCCCTGATTTGTGTTTGTGAATATTGTACAAAAACTTTTTCATTGGAGGTAACTTTTAACAAGATAAAAAACAACAGGCTTAGCAGACCGGCAAAAAAAATAACACGATGCAGCCTTTTATTTTCTTTTTCACGGACTGAAATTCTGTTCTTAAGAAAGATGTTTTTTTTAAACATTTTGATTGTTTGTGTGAAATAGAATGTTTGAAGAAATAATGAGTCTTAATATATGTTTTTTATTTTTGAAAGTCAAATATTAAATTTAGTTGGGATATTTTTTACGAAGTAACGCAATTGATAATAGACCATTGGCAAAATGCCAGACCCAAAACGAAAATTGTTTAAAATGCTTGGTCCCTTTAATCAGCCAAAAGAGAGTTAACATTATATGATTAAGGATGTTACAAAATATTAAAATTATCGAGTCATTGCGAGCAAAGCAATCTCATTCAGTAAACATCAGTAGATTGCCTCGTCGCAACGCTCCTCGCAATGACTTTTTAGCTGATCTAAAGGCATAAGCATTTTGTTTAATAATTTAAATCTAACTTTGCTTGCAACATAAAAACAATTTATACTTGACATTTTAAATTTTGTTTTATATCTTGTTTAAAGCTTTTGATCAATAAAGCTGTTTTTGCAAAAAAATCAGATAACATCAAGGTTGTACTAACATTATTAGATTGGAGATAATTATGGCAAAGGGAAAAGATAAGGGAAGATCAAATGAAAAGAAAAAACCACAAAAAAGCATAAAAGAAAAAAGAAAGTCAAAAAAGGAAAAAGCCTCTAAAAATAATTAGTGTTTGTCCCCAAAAGGCATGTTTTGTTATTCCGGCGATTTTTTGTGCAGGAATCTCCTTTGTATAAGTAAGTCATTCCGGTACTACTCCGCCAACTGGCGGATCCGACCGGAATGACTACTTTTTCGAACGGACACAAATTGAATTGCCACGACCTTTAGGTCGTGGATTTTGAACATTTGACAAACCTTTGCGGGGTATCAACCCCAATTTCTTAAAATATTTGGGATTAAAACCCTGAGTAAAGACGGAAAAATCTTAATCCACGAGATAAATCCCGTGGCTATTCAACAATTTTCTAATTATGTGACGCGTATGGCCATTTGGCTGATGGTGTTCAAAAAGTCAAAGAAAAATCCCATTAACCGTTTCACCGGTTTTTTAAGAAGTTAGTATTTAAACAGTGAATTTTTTACACATTGGGCAAAGATTTAATTTAACCAGTCATTGCACCCATGTCAGTACGATTGGCTAATCCAAGCTTTGCATTTTAAATTTTATACTCACATATATACTTGTTAAGGTTTAGTTTGTAACATTGCATGAGTGATTTTTTTGACATAAATTTCATGTTTAAGACAAAGTTACAGTGGCAGTAGCACAGTCTATATTGCCATAATAAAAATAAGGTAACTGTACATGCCGTGGCGCCACAGCAAACATAGCACTGAAACAACTGCAACTGCTACTTTTCAGGTTAACAGTTACTTTGTACTTAAATTGATCGGATGTTACATTTTAACCCATAACAAGTGTATATTGTGTTAAACTTTTCATACAGAATAAGACAACAAATTTTAATGCGTTAATACGGAGAATAAATATGCCATCAACTAAATCGAAAACAACATCGCGACGACAATTTTTAAAGACGTCCATTGTTACAGCAGCAGCGCTCGGATATCCTTCCATCGTACCACGCAGCGTATTTGGTAAAAACGCTCCGGGCAACCGGATTATTTTGGGATTTATTGGATGCGGAAAGCAGGGTCATTATCTCCTTAGGGGCTTCTTAAACGAGCCGGGAACACAGGTCGTATGCCTGAGCGATGTGGACAGGTTGAAACTACTCCGCAGTCAAAAATTAGCCACTGATTTTTATTCAAAAAAATCTGTAACCGCAAGCAATCCTGATATTCAGATCACCGGAGACTATCGGGAATTACTTGCCCGTCAGGATATCGATGCTGTAGTTATTTGCACGCCGGACCACTGGCACGGTCTCAACGCCGTCCATGCAGCCAAAGCCGGTAAAGACATTTATTGTGAAAAACCACTTGGGCACAACATAAATGAAGCCAAAGAAATGGTTCACGCTGTGCGCCGCTATGACCGTATTTTTCAAACAGGCAGTATGCAGCGGTCAAATGCCAAATTCCGCCATGCCTGCGAACTGGTGCAAAATGGTTACATCGGTGATATTAAACATGTTGCCGTTAATGTTGGCGGTCCGCCAATAGATTGCGATCTTCCCGGGCTGCCAACCCCGGACTACCTGGACTGGCGCAGGTGGCTGGGACCTGCAGACTATCATCCGTATCATTCTGAACTTTCCCCGCATATCAGTAATAATGTTTTTCCAAACTGGCGTGGATACAAAGAATATGGCGGTGGTGGAATGACGGACTGGGGCGCTCACCATTTTGATATTGCCCAATGGGGTTTGGGAATGGATGGCAACGGACCGATTCAGGTTATTCCACCAAACGGAAAAGACATTAAAGACCTTACCTATGTTTACGCAAACGGAACCACGATGTCCAGGTCATCAAAGTATAATGGAATGGACGTCAACGGCATCCTTTTTGTCGGCAGCAAAGGTAAAATTATGGTAAACCGGAGCTTTTACAAAACCTGGCCCGATAACCTCATTTCACATGTTATCAGTCCGAATGAAATCCATCTTTATAAAAGTGAAAATCACTATGCGGATTTCCTCAACGCAGTTCGTTCCCGCAAAAAACCGATCTGTGATATTGACGTCGGTTATAGTAGTGTGACAGTTTGCCTGATGGGTAATATTGCATACGAAGTAGATCGCCCGCTTCAATACGACCAGGAAAAGCAAACCTTTATCAACGATGCAGCAGCTAACAAGTTGATGGGACGTCCCATGAGAAGTGAGTGGCATGTTTAGATTTTGTAATGTAATCCTGGTGAACAACAAACCAATGGCAAATTGCCAGACCCAAAACGAGGATTGTTTAATAATTTAAATATTGCGCTTTATGCAAGCTAAAAATAATTTCTGCTTGACATTTTAATTTTTGTTTTATATCTTAAAACAGTTATTGCATCACAATGAAATTTATGCTATACTTTATAATTACATAACCCTACGTATAACTTTGAAAATAAAAAATATAGAAAGGTGATGATTATGGATACGATCACTCATTCTCAGGTTCAAAAATTAGTTAATCAATTGCCAGTTAAGAAGCTGCCACTTGTTTATAATTTGTTGGTTGATTTGGCTGATAAAGAATCATCTGAGATTTCACACCAACTTAATTTTATGCTTCTTCCCTTAAATGAGCGACGTCGAATTATGGCACAACAAGCCGAACAAATGGTTTCTTTTTACAAAGAAACAGCACATGAAAGAGAAACATGGCAAGCTGGAGACTTTATTGATGAATATTAGACGGGGAGAGATTTGGTTAGTAAACCTTGATCCAACAGTCGGTACAGAAATACGCAAAACCAGACCGGTTGTTGTTGTCAGTTCTGATGCATTAGGCGCTTTGCCTATTAAATTGGTTGCTCCGCTAACTGAATGGAAAAATAATTTGACTCAGAATATATGGCATGTAAAAATAGTTCCAGATGGTACAAATGGATTAGAAAAGATATCAGCAGTCGATACATTACAACTACGTGGTGTTGATACTCAGCGATTTGTTCATAAGATAGGCAGTACCTCCTCTTTAGTTATGAAGTCAATCGTTGCAGCTGTAGCTGCAGTGATTGAATATTAATACAAATTTGATATTAAATAGCCAACTTTATTTTTTTCGGACAATTTGATATCGCTTAAGCATAGATACTCAGTTCCCAGCGCACTAAAGTGCAGGCAAAGGCTGAGGCAAAGGCGAAGGAAAAAAATCCTTAATCCTTTTATCTTCTACCTTACTCTGCCTTAGCCTTCGCCTCAGCCTTTTCGTTGTAAGAGTTAATTGCTCTGGGTAATA
>JADHVV010000255.1 GCA_016783825.1 Candidatus Zhuqueibacterota bacterium
ATTCAAATTCATTGATATTGTCAAAGAACCATTGAACAAATAATAACTTAAGTAATGCTTTATTCGCTTGATTTACTAATAAGTTCCCAACTCTTTAGCTAAATTTATAATTGTTTTGAAATCATTTAAACTCACAGAATCAGGCACTGAATGATCCGAAGAAAAAATATATCCGCCATTTTCTTTTAAGATCGCAATCAGTCTTTCCATCTCTGCTTTAATCTGTTCCGGTTTATCCCATAAGACGGCATTAACGCCGCCATGCAGAACTAAATCTTTCCCATATTTTTGTTTGAGGAAAATAGGATCCATGCCCGCTTTAACCTCCAACGGATTGAGCGCATCAACACCTATTTTGATGAATTCAGGGATAAATGGATTCACATCACCGCAGGAATGAACATGCGCTTTAATACCCTTTTCATGCGCCCATTCAACTGCGCGTTGGTGATAAGATTTTAGAACATCACGATATGTATTTAATGAAAAGAATTGATTTTTTTTATAGCCCAGGTCATCCGGGAACGTCATGGCATCAAATTCATAACCAGCGTCCCAAATTTTGTTCAGCCTGCTAATATAATACTCAAGCAAGTAAGAAAACATATCCCGACACCATTCAGGATTTTCGATCATCGCGATAAGCATTCGCTCCGTCCCAACAATCCATGAATGAAGAATATCAAACCCAAACCACAGATGCGCCTGAATCCAATAACCTTTTTCCTTCCAATTGCGATAATTGTTTTTTAAAAATTTCCAGTTTATAGCATCCGAGAAATGTGATAATGTTTCTTTTGCAGTATTCCACTCGTCCGGATTTTTAACACCAAATTCGAGATATTCAGGAGTGGAAGCGGTATGTTTCCATTGTTTGAAAACGGTGCCCCAAACATTTTTATAAATTCCGTGTTTTTCGGTTTCTTCTAAAATTTCATACTCATCCCATGGAGCGTGTTTAATAGTAATATCTGCAATCAAATCAAGATCAAAATATTCCACAAAACCAATACCGTTTGGCATACCTTCCCGATGCCACCTTTCGACTGTTGAGTTCCACGGAGAATCAATGATTGGAATCCGGTCTGCTTCTTTGTGATTGTATATTCTATTGAACCGTTCTTTTGATGTTAAATAATTATTCGTCATATTTCAATAATTGTTATAATCCATTTATTGATTGTTTTTTTAAAAAATTCCGTAACTGTTCAGCTATTCGTGGGTTTGATGTCATTCTGAACGAGGGAAGGGAATGGGGAGGTTGGGAAGTGAAGAATCTCTTATTACTTTTGAAAATTGTAGATCAAACAGTGAGATTCTTCGGTCGCAAGCTCCCTCAGAATGACTTTTCTTGGCTACACTGAATAGTTACAAAATTCCAAGCTCCAACAACCAAATTCCAAATAAATTCCAATATTCAAATTCCAAACATTGGTCATTGAGAGTTGGAATTTGAGATTTATCCCGATAGAAAAGAATCGGGACAAGTTTTGGAATTTGTTATTTGAGATTTGGAATTTTCAAAAATTATAAATGCACATATTTATCTTTAACAACATCCTCTCCATAAACCCGTTCCAACCTCCTAACAATAAAATGCCCCCTCGCCATATTCTGAAAGTGATCAATGAAAAACGTATTTACCATTGCACCACCGACAGCGCCAATTGCCGGAATTGCCATTGCTGCTACCTTTTCAGAAACAACGACTCCAAAGCGGGAAGCGATCGCTGAAATTAACTTCACTAAAACCGGAGCGCCATCTTTTATCACTCCTTTTTGTGTGATGTATTTCGCTGCATCAGCAATCATTTTTGAAAGAGATAACCGAACTGCATAATACCCGGTTTCTGCAGCATCGTCTTTTTTTGATTTTCCGCCAAGTGCAAATACCTGCAAACAATTAAGTTTCACCTCTGTTTCGTTCAAATCTTCCCCTTCACTGCGGGCAATGTCAGCGATTGAACGAAACATAATCAAAGTTGAAACCGGCAATTCAAACGGAATGGCTGACAAACCAAAAGCGCCGCCGGTAGCTCCGGTTGTGGCAACTGCGAGTTTATGTATAAAATCGTAAGACTGTTTTGAGTTTTTTCTGCCCAATGTTAATAAAGCAAATTGCAGCGCTTTTTGTAACGATTTTTGAGAAGCAAAATCAACAACAGCCGACCACTTTTTGGGAAGCAATTTATACCCTTTTTCTATCGGAGTTGCAAGGGCATCTGTTAATTTTGCTGCAATGCCCGGATTTTCTAACAGCGTTTTAGCGAATTTCAAGTCTTCTAAATCTTCTTTTTTTATTTTCATTATATTTATTAATTCATAATCCTAATTCGTTTAGGCAACTGTACCTGATCACCATCTTTTAAAGCAATTACATTGGGAATAATATTTTTTGCTTCATCTTCAAATTCTGTTATATCAGGATAGATTTGTGAAAAATGAGTTAAAACAAGTTTGCCAACCTTTGCCTTCTTTGCTAATAACCCTGCCTGTTTTGCAGTCAAATGACCATACTCTTTTGCCATGTCCTCCCTATCCGAAAGATAGGTTGATTCACAAATTAACATATCCACATCATTTGCCAATTCAACTGCAGTTTGGCACATTCGTGTATCTAAAATATATGCAAAACTTTGTCCTTTTCTCGGATTGCTGACATCATTCAGTGTAATCGTTTTACCTTCAACATCTACTTTCCCGTTTGTTTTCAGCTCTCTTATTTTCTCAAATTCCAAACCAGCAGCTTTCAATTTTTCAGGGATCATTGTAAATCCATCGTGCTCCTGAATGCGATACCCCAAAGCATCAATTGAATGATCCAAAAATTTTGTTTCTATTTGATATTTTTTATTTTCACAAATGATCCCAGGCTCACTAATAGGATAGGCATCCAGTTCAACTTGAAAATGATAAACGGAAGCATCGCGCAAATTCTCAAAATATTTTTGACCTGAAGCCGGGTAATAGACTTCAATCGTATGGCTAACTCGATCCAGAGAAAGGCGCTGAATCACGCCGGGCAATCCCAAACAATGATCGCCATGAAAATGGCTGATAAATATTTTTGTGATTTGAGATGCTGAAATTCCCGAATGAATGAGCTGTCGTTGTGTACCCTCTCCTGGATCAAACAGGAATCCTTCATTATCCCAACGTAGAAAATAACCGTTGTGATTCCGTTGATACGTTGGAACCAAACAGGCTGTCCCCAGTACATGCAAAATTCTTTGTGACATTTTTTCTTTATTTTTGAATTTAAATTATCTTGCTGATCCTGAATTAAGTGGCAGTTTGCACAGTTTATATTTCCATACTAAAAAAAGGTAACTGCACAGGCAGTTGCAGTGGCAGTAAAAGAAAAAGCTGCGGTTGCTACTTGAAGTATTAAATCGCCGCAAAATGCCTGGCATCCTTATACCACTCTGGAGCAGAGAGAATTGCTGAAATTACGTCACCCGGTTCATTGAGAACTGTCCACATATTTTTGTGCTTCTCATCCATAAATTTTTCAGACACACACCTGTTCAATAATTCAACACAGGGATCAAAAAATCCCAGAGTGTTCATTAATATAATCGGATTCAAATAAATACCCAAACGTTTCCAGGTAATGGCTTCAATCAACTCTTCCAAGGTTCCGGTACCGCCTGGTAAAGCGATAACTGCATCAACGGTTTCAATCATTTTTTTCTTTCGTTCAGCCATATCATTAACGACGATTAAATCTGAAATTTTCCTATTTGCCCACTCCATTTCAACCATAAAGCGCGGTATAATGCCAACTACTTTGCCATCTTTTGATAGCGCCCCATCAGCAAGAGCTCCCATCGAACCTACAGCCCCACCACCGTAAACAATGGTAATCGAATTCGACGCTAAAATCTCTCCCAATTTTCGAGCAGCGTCCCGGTAAACCTGATTCGCCTGTCTGCTGGAAGCGCAATAAACGCATACTTTTTCAATTTTCATTTCTGTTTTTCTGTTAGAACAAAAACCTACAACTATCAATAATAATAGAATGTCTGCTACCTAAATTTCGCAACAAAAATAGAACTGCAACGAAAAAAACTTAAAATTAAGTATTTCAAAAAAATAGGAACGAGTTGGAACATACTAATTTGCTGGTAAAGCTAACCGTCAAATTTTTTAAAATACCCTTTAGTTGCTGTTACTTTTTTGTTGCAATCTATTTTTAAAATGCAAAATCAAGGTACTATCTTACTGCTACTACACCTGCCACTGCTACTTTATAAGTAAAACTGGTAAATTATTCAAACAGCATACTCCGCCTTCAACTCTGAATTAAAAACCGCCCGCCTCTTTTGGCAATTCTCCCTGTCACATAATTTGCAACCAATAAATTCTGTCCCCTTTGAAAAACAAACACCGGACACAGATTTATTGGGAATCATTAAGCAGCTTTCAGTCAGCCTGACACCAATCAATTTTTCAGTATCACCAAAAATGGAAAATAATTGCTTTTGTTGTTCAATTGGCCATATATTATCCGCACCAGATCCCGGGCTCATTGAAGGCAATTTTTCCAGTTTGAATTCCTTTTTAATGAAATCAGTAAAAAAATCAACACTTGTATCTAACGCCATTTCTTTCACTGTTTCCACCCAAAACACTTTCAAAAAATCATATTTTGGGATATTCAGATTTTCCAATTCATTTCCGCACGTTGCGATAAAAGCAAAAACATCATCAACCTCTTGCAAACTTTTTCGCAGAACCCGGCTTGCAAATTCCACACCACAAATTTCGATAAGATCGTCTTCCATTGTCTCAACATCACACACTTTAAAAACAGCTTTTGGGCAAATAAGCGGTGAGACCAGATCAATTATTTCCTGGAGTTCACCGGCATGTTCCCCGTCTTTTTCGATCCTTAATTTCCTGTAGAGTTCATCTTCATCCACGATAAACGGGATTTGATCTAAAACTATATTTTGGTCTGTTACCATTTTTCTCTTTGTGATGTTATTTGGATAGCATTGAAGCTATTTTTAAATTTACAAGCTTTGGTTCCTCTATTTCAAATAGTTGGTGGGCATCTGTCCCGGTTATAAAAGTCGCGCCAACTTCCCTGCCTATTTTCCAGAGACGTTTGGCAAAAATCGGATCAGCATAAATTGCTTTGGTGTTTAATTCCCATGAAACATTATTGTGCTTTCCCAATTCGAGGATATCAGCCAATTCATTGTCTGTTATAGCCCGGGTAGTTTCGGTAAAATCATTGAGAATATCTCTCAAATAAATCCCCACAAATGGATGCGCGATACAATCCGCACGTTTAGAGAGAATCAAATCATGCAAAATATGTAATGTATGCTCCGCATAAGCCCGCGCCGTTTTCTTTTCC
>JADHVV010000068.1 GCA_016783825.1 Candidatus Zhuqueibacterota bacterium
TCATACCGAAAAGGCTGAGGCGAAGGCAAAGGCGAAGCAAGGTATAAGATTCAAGCACCCTTCGGGCACAGGGATTAAGGATATTCTTTTTTTTCCTTCGCCTTCGCCTCAGCCTTCGCCTGCACTTTAGTGCGCTGGGATATATAGCCAATTATTTAGTTCATGAACCACACATCCCGTCGGTTTGTAACCGCCGTAATCAATTGTTCCAACAACATTTAAAGTTGTCATATCGATTTTTATCACATCGGGGCTGCCGTAATGACAACATATATAAGCCATATTATGCATGCTATCAAAATATAGCCCTCTTGGTGCGGAGCCTGTTTGAACTTTTTTAACAATTGAATAATCATTTAAGCTAACAATAGATACATTATTATGTTGATAATTTAGTACATAGGCATATTCTCTATCCGGAGTTATCCTGACCTGGTTGCTGGAATAAAGGGGTAACGAAGGAGATGTTTGTATTTCGTTTAGTATAGAAAAATCAGCTTCATTCACAATTATGAGTGAATTCGAACCATGGTCTGCTATTAGTAGTTTACCAGGTTCTAAATAATCGATACTAACTGGTTGAATTCCAATATTTATTTCACGGACTTCATTCAGAGTTGTTAAATCAAATTCCAGTATCTTGCCATCTCCGCCATTGGTTACATATTTGGTTACATAAAGAGAACCTGATAGATTTTGAGCCTGACAAACTTGTAAAGTAAATAAAATTATGAGAGTAAAAGTTAAGGTAAAAATCGCTAATATTTTTTTAAAATTATGCATAAAACCTCCTATAAAATGTTAGTGGCTCATATTGCCTGTTTAGAAAATTTGAAACATTTATGGATTTAATGTTAATTAATAACATTTTTTTGTTGAATAATCGGGTCAAAAAGTTACCAATAGTTAAAAGAGTAAGAATAAATAATTATTTATTAAGCTCGTACTTTTCAACAAATGCAACCTTTATACCAATAAATAAAAAGCCCTAAACTCATGTCTATTTAGGGCTTTTCAATTAAGGGATAAAAAGAAATGTCTCTTTTAACTACATATCAAATTTAATTTATGTACCTTTTCTACGACTTTTGTATTCCATATTTTTCTATTTTTCTATAAAGTACTGATCGTTCGATTTTAAGATTTTTGCTTGTCCTGGCGATATTCCAATTATTGGCAATGAGCGCATTGATAAGATAGCTCTGTTCAAAACTTTCTTTGGCTTCTTTAAATGTTTTTACGTTTATTGAATTCATTTTATTTGGAAAGGAATATAACAGACGGTAGATGTGAGCCCCGGTAATGTAACTTTGCTCGGTTAGAATAATCATTTTCTCAACAAAATTACACAGTTCACGAACATTCCCGTCCCACTTGTGATTAATTAATACAGCCAAAGCGTCCGGTGAAAGTTCTTTTTTTTTTATTTTATTTTTTGAACACGTTTTACCTAAATAATATTCTATCAATGGAAGAATATCTGATGGTCGTTTATTTAATGGTGGAATATAGATTTCAATAATGTTTATGCGATGGAATAGATCTTCCCGAAATGTACCTTTTGAAACCATGTTTTTGAGGTCTTTATTGGTTGCAGCAATTAGTCTTATGTCAATTCGTTCCATATTTTCACTGCCAACTTTTTCAACATCTCCCGATTCAATGGCGCGTAATACTTTGGCTTGAGCTTGAAGGGACAAATCTCCAATTTCATCTAAAAAGAGTGTGCCGCCATCCGCAAGTTGAAATTTTCCTTTTCTATCCCTATTCGCTCCTGTAAATGAACCTTTAACATGACCAAAAAGTTCGCTTTCAATCAGGGTATCAGGAATCGCGGCACAGTTTATTTGGACAAACGGAGCAGCAGCCCTGTTACTATTCATTTGAATTGCGCGGGCAACCAGTTCTTTACCTGTCCCACTCTCACCTGTAATTAAAATGGTTGCATCACTTTTAGCTACTTTTTCAATCAGTTGGTAAACCTGTTGCATTGCAGGACTGGTACCTACCATTTTATAGCTTTCAGCTACCTCATTCGTCAGGAATTTTTTTTCCTTTAACAACTTATTTTTTTCAATGGCATTTTTCAAAGTAAGCAAAACCCGATCTTTTTCTAATGGCTTTTCAATCCAATCATAGGCGCCCGCTCGAGTGGCTTCTATTGCTGTCTGTATTGTGCCATGTCCTGACATCATTACAATCGCGATGTCAGGAAAATCGTGAATTGTTCGCTTTAGAACTTCGATCCCGTTGATATCGGGCAGCCGAAGGTCTAAAAGCATCAAATCAAATTCGTTCTTGGCAACATTCATTAAGGCTTCATTCCCGGTGCCTGCCCATTCCGTTTTATAACCTTCCTGCGATAAAATTTCAGCAAGAATATCGCTCATTTCTTTGTCATCATCAACTATTAAAATTGTGTTTTTTTTCATGGTTTTATGTCATTTTTTTTGTAATTATTCAGCATAGTTACTAATGTCATTCTGAGGGAGCTTGCGACCGAAGAATCTCCCAAACATTCAAACTTTTGTTAAAATATTACGAGATTCTTCATCCGCCCAAAAGACGGCGGATTCAGAATGACATTGATACAACAGACAACTTAACAGATATATTTTTTTATACTTACATCATTAACACGGCAATTCAATAAAAACAGTTGTTCCGATTCCCAATTCACTTTCTATTCTGATATCTCCTTTATGATCATCCACTATCTTTTTTGTGATAACAAGTCCCATTCCTGTGCCATCAGAATGTTGTGAAAAAAACGGTTGAAAAAGTTTATGAAGGTATTCTTTTTGTATTCCGCACCCGGTATCCGCGATTTCTATTTGAATCTTGTTTTGTTTTGCATGATTCTCTCCATGCAAGGTTTGTACCAGTCTCGTTGTAAAAAACAATGTACCTTTTCCAGCCATTGCTTGTATCGAGTTTTCGATGATATTCTGAATAGCAATAGTCAATTGTTGACGATCTGCTGAAAGCTTTGAAATCGCTTCATCGAATGATGTGTTAATTTTTATTTGTGAACCAAACTTTAGTTTGTTCTCCAGAATTACCTGTTCCAACAATTTATTTAAGTCGATAATTTCAAAAACCGGTTTTTCAATGTTTGCGAATTTCATGAATGTATCGGACATCTTCCTTAAACGGTCAACTTGTTTTTTTATGCTCAATAAATAATTTTCAATCTCAGGCGTGTTATTATTAGATTTTTCACATACGGTTTCCAAACGTTGCGCGGTTAACATCACTGTGGATAAGGGCGTTTTAATTTCATGCGCCAATTTTTGAGCCATGCTTGCCCAGGCAATTGAACGTTTTGATTGCACAAGGTCTGAAATATCTTTGAATGATATTATTTTCATTAATGTTTTATCCATCAAAAAAGAGCCAAAACAAACCAAATACACAGAGTTAACTTGATCGAAATTTAAGGTCATTTCTTTCTGAATGTGGGATTTTTCATTATCGAGCGAATTTCCAATAAACTGGACTAAATCGTCTTGCAAGTGTGATAATATATTTTTATAATGTTTATTTAATATATTTTCCCGGGAAATTTTCAACAGGTATTCCATGGATAAATTAATTGCATAAATCTTTCCTGTGGAATCAAGTAAAAGAACGCCATCTTCAAAAGAATTAATGATGGATAACAGATTTTTTTTATTATTTGTTTTAATATGCCTCCGAATATATAATAATAATCCTATTATAAAAGCGCTTGTAACAAAAAAAATAAAAAACCATTTCCATAAGCTATTGGTCAATACCGGGTATTGTCTGACTAACTTTAATAAGAAGAATCCTTTGGCATTTTGTACGATGATTTGTTTTTCTTTGCCAAACCCGGGATTGAATATTTTTAAATTACACTTTTGCAAAAAAAACAAAGCACAGTCTGTATTTCCTTATTAATATAATGTAACTGTACAGGTTTTAATACTTTAGTGCATAGTCTGTATCCCTTTAAAAATATAAGGAAACTATACAGGACTTTACTTGTAATACTATATTATAAAAAGAAAAAATAACTTTGTCAAGAAAAAAGTCTAAAAAGAATAACACCTAATTTGCATTCTTTTCATCGAGTCTTTGTTTGGCACGGTTGATAATAAACATTAATGATGCAAATCCCAATCCCGGATAAATCGGCTCAACCCCCAACAAATATTCCCCACTATTAAAAGATTTTGAGAACACCCAAATTCCGGAAATCAACGCACTGCCAATAATCGAAACAATAACAAATTTTTTCTCCATTCGCAATTTTGGAAAAAAACTAACAGCCATGGGAATTACCAGCGCTGGAGTTCCAATTGATCCCAAATCTTTCCAGATTCGAATGACAGATTGGGCGAAACAGGCAATCACAATGGCTAAAATTCCGCTCAAGATCAAACCGAGTCGTGTGTATTTTTTAATATTATCAGATGTTTCTTCGTTTCTAATTCGCCACAAGAAATCCCTTCCAAAAGTCATGGCTGCTAAAAAGGAGTAGCTGTCAATGGTGGACATGATTGTTGCTAATAGACCGGTTAAGAAGAGTCCCAGGAAAACGGGTGGTAATAGTTTTTGCGCGAGCGCTAAATATGAGGTCACCGGATCAGTCAGATTTGGTAGGATAGCCCTGGCATATAGTCCGGTGAATGTGGTGAGAAAATCAAAAAAAATCCAAAAAGCGATGGAGATAAAAATACCTCGTTGGGCAACTTTTTCTGTTTTTGCTGCAAAACATCGTTGATAAAAACTGGGTTCGATCAGTGCGCCCAGGGCGATAAAAAACCATACAATAATATATTGTGCGCCCTGTCCGCCGTGCCAGATCAAATGATTTGAAGGAAGATTGTTTTGTAAAAAACTTAATCCCCCAAAATTGAAATAAGCGACAGGTAATAAAATCAAAAACCCGGCAAACATCAGGCTGAATTGAAGGATATCAGTTCTGATGACAGATCGGAAGCCCCCGATAAGTACATAACTCGTGGAAACAACAGTTCCTGTAATTAATCCCCAGATCAATGGAATACCAAAAATATATTTCAACAAAACAGCCAGCATTAAAATATATGCAGCCGGAACCGTCATAATAAAAACAAACACAGCGCCAATCAGGGAGACTGTTTTTCCGTAAGCTTTTTCCAACTGGTGTGGAATCGTGTAGAGTTCCAGTGAGCGCGCTTTTTTAGCAATGAAGATTCCGAAAATAGCAGCAGCTAAATAATAAGGAATACCAAATACAAGCCAGTTTGAAATGCCGTATTGGTATGAAAATTCTCCTACGCCTAGAATGCCACCGTACCAGGTGGAAACAAGCGTAGCAACAAATGATGGAAGTGTTAGCTGGCGTCCGGCTAACAAAAATGATTTGATATCGCTTTTCTGTTCTGTTCGCCAGAGTTTTATTCCGATGTATAAAATGAAAAAGAAGTAGCCGAAGATTATTATTAAGTCGAGTATGTGTAGTTTATTCATTAATCTTGTTACAGTTGTGCACTGATAGGTTATTAAGGTAACAGGGTAAATTGGGTAATAGGGTTAAGGTAATAAAGGTAATTCGGTAATTGGGGATGGTTCAAAAATTGACTGGAAATGTTTTTTTGAGACTCATTTATTTTGAGCATGTGACAGTTACCTTTTTTACCAAGACACTTAATTAGTGTCTGTCCGAGATGTCATTCCGGTATTCCGCTGCGCTCCAACCGGAATGGCTGCTTTCTCGGACAGACATTAATTACCTTTATTACCTATTTACCCAATCTCCTAATTACCTAATTACCCTATTACCAACGAAACGTTACAAACTCGTCTCCAAACTAAAAAAGAAATTCCTCCCCGCTCCAGGCCAGAGATAATTTTCTCCGTACCAGCTATCATAATAACCGGTGGTTTCATAGGTTGTATCGAGTAAGTTGTTAATCCAGAAACTTAATTTAACACCATTCAAACCAATAATGTTTTTCAAATCGTAGGAGAAATGAAAATTTAATAATGAATAAGCAGCGATTGAGCGGTCGTCCATTTCAGTATTATCAAGATATTGTTTGCCAATATATTGAAGGAATAAGTTGCTTGTTACTGGGCCGGATGAATATTGTAATTTTGTATTTGCCATGGTTCCGGGAAACCCGGCAATAGTTTTACCATTAAAGTCATTTTTTTGGGAACCGGTGAAATTCCAGCTTTCATCATATTGTGCTTCATACTGAATAAAATCCTGAAAATAATTTTGGCTCAATGCAAAGGCAGCAGATATTTCCAAAGAACGTGTTAATTTATACCCGAATGAACCTTCAATGCCTCGATGAATAGTTCTATCCGCATTTCCTTTGATTGGGAATCCATCTTTGTCCACCTGGCTGTAAGGTACAATTTCATTCTTGAAATCCATCCAGTAGCCATTCAATTTTAATTGAAGATTATTACTTTTGTAACCAATACCCAATTCAAAATCTAATAATTCTTCGGGCTTGGTTAACGGACGACTCCAGTTCAAATAATCGACTTCACTGCTGCTTTTTTTTATCGTATCAGCATTTGCGAATAGTGGAGCAACACCGATATCATCCGGTCCCTGCCAGACATCAAACAGGTCATCATCAGTTGGTTCTCTGTGTGCTGATGAGACATTGGCAAAAACATTCCACTGATCAGATAAATTGTAATTCACACCAACCCGCGGGTTAAAAAAAGTGTAATCAACTTCGTAGGCATGACGATTTGTACTAGTGAAGTTGCCTTCTTCTTTCTGTTTGAAGTTGTATTTTTGAAATTGAAGATTCACATCAGCCATTAAAGTAATCGCCGGGGTGAATCGGTAGAGCTCGTGAGCGAAGATTGTAATTAATTTTTTTTCACCCAAATAACGGTAATAGTTTTTGCCCGGTGAAGTTTCAGGAGGCAAATTTGTTGCCCATACAACCTTTCCCCAATGATCGCTGTCAAAAATATAACCATCGAGTCCAAACGTTAATGTACCGTTTTTATGATCCCAATCTCCGGTTGAAATCCAGCCGGCATGATTCTTCTCGACCCATTTTTGTCTGACCAGGTCAGTTCGTTTAACATAAGTCGAGTCCGACGAATAATACGGCTGCATACCAAAATCATACAGTTTCTTACCGGATTTGAAACCTTCATAATAACCTTTTCCATGAATGTAATAGAGAGAATTGTTCCAGCTCAAATTGTCAGAAAGCTGCCAGCGATGAAACAGTTCGTAATGGGGCTGGTTAAAATTATCAACTGCATTTTTATAATTGATTGGATTGTGGCGATGATTTTTATTTAACTCACTTTCTGGAGATGCTTCCCACGAGGCGTGTGTTAATTCGGGACCGCCATAAACATTGATGAACGTACTGGTATTTAAAGTATATCGTGCAGCGCTGAGAAAATAAGACCACATATCAACAGCAGAATTTTCCCGGTAACCATCCGTGGATATTTTTGAAAAGCGTGCAGATATGGCATATTGGTTTTCAATCAACCCGGAATGAAGATTTAATGAATATTTTTTGGTGTTGTAGCTTCCGGTTCCGGCAGAAGCTTTTATTTGACGCGGCAAATTCATTTCTGTTGTCTGAATATTAACGGTGCCGCCAAAGGATGAAGTCCCATAAATTGAACTACCCACCCCTCGTTGGATTTGAATGTCGTGAACAGAAGACAGAAAATCCGGCATATCGACCCAGTAAACCTGGTGATCTTCCGGATCGTTCAAAGGAATTCCATTGATCATTACGGAGACGCGTTTCTGATCAAATCCCCTGATTTTTAAATAGGTATATCCGATTCCATTACCGGCATCAGAATAAGCGTAAATTCCCGGGACTTGGGAAAGCAGCATGGGAATATCCTGCCCCCAGTATTGATCAACAAGCTCATTACGGGGAATATCAACAAAAGCCACCGGTGTTTCCCTTTCTTTTGCCCGGGTTGCTGTCACAATCACTTCCTGTCCCGGAAGTATTGTAGAATTTAAATGGAAATTCATCTCAACCATATCGGAATTCACATAAACTTTTTTCTTGCTAATTTCATAGCCGATAAAACTAACACTGATGACATAGTTACCATTTGAAATACTCATATAATAGTTTCCATCCAAATCAGAAATAGTTCCGACATTTGTCCCTTCGACAAAAATGTTCGCCCCAATAAGCGGTTTTCCATTACTTTTGTCTGTTACTTGTCCATGGATTGTTCCCTCTTGTAATGCAAAACTGTAGTTAACATTTAAGAAAAGAGAACAAATAAATACTCCAATTAATAATTTTGTGTTGTGTTTCATTTCATATACCTCCTTAAAGATAAATTTTGTAAACATTCACCCAAAATGTTTGAAACCGCCCAATAGTGGAATTCTATCATTTTCTTTCGTTATTAGAAAACGCCCTTCACCCGGGTTGGTAATTTCACCAATTGGGTAATATTTTACTCCTGTTTGTTTTAATTTTTCTAAGTCTAATTTTGAAATTGAAAAGAGCAATTCAAAGTCTTCGCCACCATTTAAAACAAATTCTCTTGTTTGTTTGTTTAATGTTTTACCAGCGTTCAAAACATCTTGATGCACCGGAATATCTTTTTCATTAATTACAGCGCCAACATTACTGTTATCACAAATATGATTCACTTCAGATGCTAATCCATCACTAATATCAATCATTGCATTTACAGCGGGAGCCAAATCTTTTGCAGCATCGAGCCGACATTCCGGAGTCAGATGTTTTTTTTCTAAATATGGGGTGATTGGCAAATTACTTTTTAATAAATTCAAACCAGCCGAAGAGGCGCCTAACTCACCGGTTACGGCTAGTATGTCTCCTGGTTTTGCATTACTGCGCAGGCAGAGATTTTTATCAGAAACTTTTCCCAGCAGCGTAATATTGATTGTCTCAACAGAACCTTGAGTTGTGTCACCGCCAACAATTATTATCCCATACCTGTTACATGCATAGGCAAAACCCTGGTATAATCTTTCACACCATTCAACATTTGTGGATGGAGGAATTACGAGAGAAACAACCAGGAAAGTTGGCAGGCCTCCCATAGCAGCGATATCACTCACATTGCATTCAATCGACTTAATTCCAATTTGCTCTGGTGTGCTCCACGATTTGTTGAAGTGTTCTCCCTCAACTAAAATGTCGGTTGTAATTAACAAAAATTGATTCTTATTATTTGGTGATTTAATAACCGCAGCATCATCGCCAATGCCAACCAGAACGTCTTTACTTTGTGATGGAATGATGTTCGTTAATTTTTTGATGAGCGCGAACTCACCGCCTAATTCATTAATCTGCATTTTGATATTCTTTTTGACAGGATGATAGGATTAAACATGATCTTGAACTTTTTTGAGCAAAAAAAAATCGATCCCAACAGTAGGGATCGATTTTTAAAAAATGACAAAATGATTATTTTACCGTATCCCTACGCTGGTATAATCCAGATCAGGTTCAAAGGGTATACTCTCAGTTCGCAAATAAGCGGACACCCCTTCGGATTTCCATTCAGTTTAACTTTTTCGTAATGACTAAGTTCCCAAACTTATCATGGTCTCATATATTAAAATATTGACAACTTATCCTCGTGCTTGAAAAAAGGCTTGATTCTTTTGTACATTTTATTTATTTTAAAATTTATGAAAAAAATTAATTTAAGATGAAATCCTGAAACTACATTTTGTCAAGTATATTTATTTTAGGTTGAAGAATAGAGGTGTGAACAATGTTTTTAAAGCATCCAAAAACCCGAGATTTTGAGTATAGACCCCGTTTTTATACACCCATATCTGAAGACGATGAAGAAGAAAATCGAATAAAATTTCGCAAGCTGCGACACAGTAAACCTGTACCAAAACGATCATTGATGGGAATGGTAATTATTATTGTCGTACTGATGTTTCTCATTCGCTATTTTTTTAAAATTTCGAGTGAAGAACACAATGCTCCGATTGAGCAATTGAAAATTGAGATTGTAGAATAATGATAAAATTAAATCCAGACATTAGGGAAAAAATTAAAGCTTCGCTATCCTTCCTGTTACTTTTCATATCAAAAATAAAAAAAGGAACAATTGCAGTAGTAGAAACATTAACAACTTTTTGGGTGTTTCTTAAGGAACTATTTATCTCATTTCCAATCAGGAGAAAATTAAGCATAATTATCGGAGCGGTTGTAATTATTGTCATCGTTGTAATGAGTTTAATTTTTCAGCAAACGGAAAAGAGATTGTTGGAGTCAAAACTCGATGAAATGTGTAATCTAACCGTCCAATATCTCTCGTCCTTTGAAGTAAAAGATAACCTGTTGATGCAGGATTATGACGCGATAAAATTATCTGTTCTTTATATCAGGCAAAAAAACATCAGTGGACTTGACTATGCCTGGGTAATAAATCGTGCCGGTGAATGTATTGCACATACTGATATTAAATTTACTGAGAGTGGCAAAGACTTTTTAACAGAGAGCCAGGTAAAAAATCTACTTACTATTAAGGAGACATCTAAAACTGAAACTGATACCCATTATGAGTATTATTACCCGATATCAGAAAGCAGGAAAGAGACAAATGGGAAAAATGGGGATGTGCTTCTTGGTGTCGCGGGCATCGGATTTTCCAAAGCTGTTGCCATGGCTCCGATTCGTGATGCACAAAAAATAATTTATACGATTGCTATTTTGGTAACTTTGTCTTCTATTTTGGGAATTTATTTTTTATCACATAAAATGGTTAAACAAATACATGAACTTTCTGAGGGCGCGCGGCAAATTGGCAAAGGCAATCTTGATGTTAAAATCTCCGTAAAATCGAGAGATGAACTGGGTCAATTGGCTCGGGAATTTAATATTATGGCCATGCATTTAAAAGAGAAATTGCAAATGCAAAAGTTTGTTTCACCATTGGCACGCAAAATGATTAAAAGGTCGTTGTTTTCCAATAGCCGAACGTTGTCCAGTCAAAAAGGTGTCGTGGCGTTACTGTTTTCTGATGTGAGGAATTTTTCCGGTTTTGCACAGAAGCATAGTCCTGAAATAGTTGTAAAGGTGATAAATATTTATCTTGAAAAACAAGCCCAGATCATTGAAAAACACTCCGGGAGTGTTGACAAATTTATGGGTGATCAAGTGATGGCAGTTTTTGAGGGCCCTGAAAGTCATTCCAATCTAATGAATGCTGCTGTTGACATCCAAAAAGCTATCAGCGATCTGAATAAAAAACGTGCAAAAAAAAATGAAGAGATTTTAACCGTGGGCATTGGTATTAACATCGGTATTGCTGTTATTGGAAATATTGGTTCTTTGGAAAGAATGGACTGTACAGTGGTGGGGGATGTTGTCAATATTACCTCCAGGTTTTGTGATATAGCGAAGCCCGGCCAAATAATTACTTCAACCGAACTCTATTCCCGAATTCACCCGGTTTATGCGGCATCGAATTTAGGCACCTTAAAAATCAAAGGTAGAGACGAGGTAATTGAAATTTGTGAAATTAAGTTTGATTAGAGTCTGTCCAAAATTTGCTTAATATTTTTTTTTAACAGATTAATAGTGATTTGTTCTTGTAATTATCGAACTCACCCCCCGGCCCCCTCTCTTAAAAAAGAGAGGGGGAGTAACATTCTAAATTTTAAATAGTTAACTATTTAAAAATCAATCTCCTCCTTCTCTTTTTAAGAGAAGGTTGAAAATGCCCGCAGGGTAGGGCCGGGGGGATGAGTTAAATAAGAACAATTTATAACACCATTAACCTATTATAATTCAATGATTACTACCAGCTCGGACAGACACTAATTAGTGATAAATCCAATGAAAATAATTTAACCCCTTAATAAATTGCGAAAACAAATTATCGACAATCCGCCAGCGGACATTCTGTGTCGAACATTGAATTTTGAATAAAGAACATGCTGTTATATTTAATTCCCGTTCTATATCCAATGTTCAGCGATAGTAAATCTTAAAACCACTTTGATAGTAATATCACAAGAGCCTAAAGAAAGAAATGCACAAAAAATTGTTCATATTATCTCTCATTTTAAGTTGTTTTGTATTTAGCTATAGTTCAGCACAAACAGTCTTTTCTGATTATTTACCCAATGCACGGTCTGTTGGTTTGGGGTGGTCAGCAGTAGCGTTAGCTTCTGATCCATCAGCCGGCTATTGGAATCCTGCCAGCCTCGCATTCCTAATCCATGATCGCATAATGGTCAACGTGAATGATGTTTCTCAATTTGATTTGATCGGATTCTCAAAATTTTTTCCGCCAAAGATCGGGCTGGGAATAAATGTGTTGCGATCCCGCTGGAGCGAATCCAAATTTGACCTTTCATCGATAGCAGTGGGTTACAGAATAAATTCTGCTTTTTCGATTGGCAGCAATGTTAATTTGGGGAGGCGAGAAAATGGAACGTTTTTTTCCAGCTTTGGATTGGGAATATTTATGAGATCATTTCCTGATTACCGGAACGAATTGAATTTTTCTAATTCTGTATGGAAATGGTTTCGATCAAACAGTATGAAGGATAAATTGAGTATCGGGCTAACATTTCATAATTTGCCCATCCAAAATTTAAAGAATACGCAGCAGCTTCGCGCAGCTGTTGCCTTAAAATTTATTGACTATGTACCATTACTGCACCTGGGTTATCACCTTTCTCCTAAGAATAGCAGCCTTCATTTAGGAAGTCAAATTGATATAATAAAAAATATCAGCATCTATTTAGGAATAAAAGATTTTGATGCGAATAAATTTGCATTTGGAAGTTTAACAAATTTTGGCCCGTTTTACTTTGAGTTAAGCTGTGTCCCGGAAACGAAACAATATTATTTTTCCTTTAGTCTTTCGTTCAGTGAGAAAAAGAAATATTTGGCTCAAAAATATAAAAATTCAGGCGCGTTGTATGTAAAAAAAAATAATATTAGAAGTGGGTTATATGAATATGAAAAAGCGTTTGCTTATGACCAGGAAGATAGAAAACTCAATTTTCTTATTTCAGTCTTAGAAAAAAAAGTTGAAAATCAACAAAAAAAAATTGATTCATTGCTCACAGAAGCTATTAAATTTGAAAAACAAAAGAGCTATGCAAACGCTTTTCAAATATATAAATACATTTTGGAGGTTGATCTGCATAATGCTGCCGCACGTAAACATCTGAAATCGCTTTCGCCAAAATTAAATAAATACATTGTTGAACAATATGACCTGGGTAAAGCGCTATACCGGAATAAAAATACCAGGGAGTCAAAGGAGGCTTTTAAAAGGATATTAACTATCACTAAAACGCACACAGGAGCAAAAAAATATATTGCCAGGATAGACAGTATCAGCGCGCATAATTTTGATCAATTTTATTTGCGGGGAATTGGATATTATAAGCAACGCAATTACATTCGCGCTCACCAGGAAATTACAAAAGCGCTTCAGCTAAACCCAACCCATAAAAAAGCGTTAGAATATAAAAAGCTAATAAATAATGTACTGGAAAATAAGCAGAAAAGAATAAAACGGCTATTGGCTGAAGCAGAGAGATATGAACGAAACAAATTTTATATCAAGGCAAATAATCGATACCGACAGGTTCTCAACTTAGACAAAAGAAATCGAAAAGCAATTGAAAAAGTTAAATACTATAAAAAACATATAGTGTCAGTGGTAGGGAGTAAATTTCAAAAAGCAAAGCAGTTATACAATACAAAAGATTTTTTAGCAGCGACAGGTACATTCAGGGAGATACTTTCCATCGACCCTACCCACGGCGCTTCAAAAACTTACCTGAAAAGATCACAACAGGGATTAAACGCCAGCATAGAAGAACATTACAATTTAGCCCAAAATTATTTCGCCCAGGAAAAATGGAATGAGGCATCAGAGGAGTGTGCGGCAATTCTTTCACTGAATAATAAACACAATGGAGCAAAAAGACTTCAGGGTGAGATAGCCCAGCACATTAGTTTAAAACAGTTAAATGAAAAAGCTGAGCAGTATTATTTGGTTAAGGATTACCGCAGAGCTTATGAGAAATACAGTCAAATTTTATTAAGAAATCCTGAAAACAACGTTGCGAAAGAGTACCAACAAATTTGTGAAAAAGAAATTAGAACAAAAATTGAAGAATTGTTTAACCGGGGAATGGTAAGTTATTCGGAGGGTGACTACCAGGAAGCAATAAAAGAATGGAACAAAGTTTTACAATTGGATGCAAATCACAAAAGTACGCTTGAATATATTCAAAAAGCAACTGAAAGAATTGAAGTGTTGAGTGACATCAAGTGAATTGGTTAGTGGTGATTTGTGAGTGGTGAATGGTGAGTGGTTAGTGGTTTTTAGGAATACAATTTGAGTGTATGTTTGCACAAGTATATTTATCACCAGCCTACTACTCACAAATCCACTACTCACCACTCTACTACTCACCACTAACCACTTTTTTTGAATTATGTCATAAAAGATCGGCCATCTTCACAACCAATCCTGTCTTCGATGATTTATAAACCGCTTCGACAATCGCCAGGGATTTTAAACTATCCTTACCAGTAACAGGCGGCTTTTCATTATTTTGAATTGCTTCGACTATCGCTTCAAATTGCTTCTGATGTGGCACAATGGAAAAACCGGCTAATGGGGAAGCTGCGCCGCTTCCTTTAGCTTCGGCTTCATCCTGATTTTTATCTGATTCGCCAATTGAAATACTCACATTATCCCCGGTTAAAATTGCTGTTCCTTTTTTACCGTGAATTTCAATTCTGCGATCCATTGCCGGTAACACAGAAGTCGAGCCTTCAATGATCCCCAAAGCCCCGTTTTTAAATTTCAGCACTGCGGCGGCGTTGTCTTCGCCTTCAATATTTTTATGCGTGAAAATTCCCGTGTGCCCGTAAACTGTTTCCACATCTCCCATCATCCATTGTAGCAAATCAATCGTATGAATCGCCTGGTTGATCAACACGCCGCCGCCGTCCAATGCCAGCGTCCCCCGCCATTCACCGCTGTCATAATATTCCTGTGAGCGGAACCATTTAATGTAAGCGCTGCCATGAAAAATTTTCCCCAATTTTCTGGAATCAATCGCATCTTTGATCTGTATTGCTGAATCCAAAAATCGACTTTGAAAAATAACCGCTAACTTTACGCTATTTTTCTTACACACATCGATCAATTGTTTCCCACGTTCCACAGTGACATCGATTGGTTTTTCCACAACCACATGTTTGCCTGCTTCTGCTGCCAATTCCCCATAATCGAGATGATTACCGCTGGGCGTGCAAATGGAGACAATATCTAATGATTCATCATTGACAAATATATCCCAGTCATTTGAATAAGACACGCCATATTGTTCTCCAACCCGTTTGGCATTTTTTAAATTCCTGCTGTAAACAGAAATGAGATCTATCTTATCGGATTCTAAAATTGCCCGGGCATGAATATCCGAAATGGCGCCGCAGCCGACTATACCGATTCCCAGTTTATTTTTATCTGACATTTGTAAACTCCTTACTGATGTTGAATTTTTAGAATATTTATAAAAGAAAGAAAATAATAAGCTTTTTAAAATAAAGGGGATTAGAAAAGAGACATGGGAGAAGATAAATAGCGATCAATATATAAAACAGCTTCGCGATAAATGGAAAAATCGATAACCTTTTGATAAGCAAATTAATGATCGATACTGCTCCATCAGTCTACTTTAATGAAGAACACAAAAATCATTCTCCTGCTGTAGATTTTATTTTTCCAAAAATAGATAACTTTGAAATTAAGATGTTTTATATCCTAATCCCCAAATCCTCATAATACATCGACAGCCATCTTCAAATGATTTAGTAAAATCAATAATTTGAAATTGAGATAAAGTCCAGGAAAGAATTTCAAAATCACAAGGTTTGTATAATAATGGGAAAGAAAAATCTCTTTTGGTACCATAAATTTTCTAGCTTTTTGTCGTAGCTGTATCTGAAGAATCCTCAAATAGCGCCTGAGTAATCTGTTTTAAATCTTCTTCATTATTCTCAGATTCAGTTAGTTTCACCGTTTTCAGATGATTAAGAATCCAGGGGAAATCTTCGCCAGAAAATTTATCAGGAGAACCTACCAGCACAGGAATTAATCGTCTCCTAAACCTTTTCTCTCCTAATGCAAATTCAATTTCGTGTCGTACTGAACGGGATTTGAGCGAGTCTGATGTCAACAAAACGACCATTGCATCCGATTCATTGAGTGCATGAGAGACTTTATCTGCCCAATTATCTCCTGGTAAAATTTCACGACCATCCCATACATCCAAACCAGCTTTTTTTAAGATTTCGGCAATTTTTTGGGCGAGGGATTCATTCTTATATGAATGACTTATAAAAACTTTCATAACGTTTTTTAACACTTAAAATTATCTTTGAATTAACTTCATAATGAAAATACAACTTTACCTTGTGAATGTCAACAAAAAAATTCATTATGTTAGTATTTCTAATTTGAGGCGGTATCTTCATTATCCGGAGCATATTTTTCAAGATGTTCTTCAAACAATTTAAACAACTCCACACATCTCGACATCCAGCAATGCCCCTAACCGTATGCGTATTCTACATCGCCATCATATTGTAGGACAAGATGCCATCTTGTCCTACTTAATATTTCCATTTTGAATTATCTTCCCCTGCTGGTGTATTCTTTGTAACGTGATCAGCAATCAAATTTACAAGTTCAGCACCTCGAGGTCCCCAGCAATGTGGTTTTCTTTTTCCATATTCAACCGCACCATCATAATACGGCTCTTTTGTATCTTCAAGAAATCCTTCCAGCAGAACAACCGCATTATTCAAATAAAAACTGTCCATGCTGCCGGTATAAATATGAAGTTTACCTTTAAGTTTGTCACCAATTTTCGACCAGTTTTCTTTGAGATAAAGATGGAGATCATACTTTTTCCATTCTCCGGCTACTGAAGAATCAATAACACCGGTTTGTTTATCCCAGATTCGTTTGGGATAACCATCTTCACCCATTGGGCTATAAACTGCTTCCCAGATATCCCATTGACCACCAGATCGGCTTTTATCACCAATCGCCAGCTCAAAGTGATTTTCATTTTGCATGGTAAAGCGGATATTTCCATCAGTCAGCCGATAGCCCGGACGATCAACTTTGAACCACTCATGTGCTGTAAAATAAGCATTTTTATCTTTGTAAATATTTACAATCTGAAAATAACGGAAATCAACCGCATCAGGACAAAGCGCCCATGTACCACTAAAAAAATCAGGATGAAATATTTGCAGGGCCAATGCTTCCCAGCCGCCGGTTGATCCCCCGGATAAAGCCCGGGCATAAGGTTTGCGGATAATTCTGAATTCTTCTTCAATGCGGGGAATTAACTCTTTCATAATTGCATCACCATACGGACCTGTGTTCGGTGAGTTAACCGCGTAAGAGTCATCATAATAAGGACAGGGGTGTTGAAAGGTTACCGATATCATTCGCGGACAGGAATCCGAAGTCCAGAATTGATAAAATTCGTATCCTCTTCTTGCCCAGCGATTTGATTCTTCCGGTTCTTCGGAGCGAAAGCCATGAGGCGCCCGGAGTGAAAAATGACCTTGAATGTAATTCACCGGGTAAAAGACATCAGGATGGTTATCATAATCTTTGGGCAATAATATCGTGGCTCCCAGGTAGATCGGCTGTCCCCAGAATTCAGTTAAAATTTTACTCTCGAATTTGATACGTTTTATCCATTTCGTATCTGCAGGTAATTCAATCGGCGGGATTACATTTTTACAATATAATTTTATCGTCTTATTTTTTGATGGATCAATTTTAACTTTTTTCACATCACTATAAAAGTTGCCCGGGGATCGGTTCCACTGCTGACCTTCCCATTGGTCATTATGCAGCCAGAGTGTGTGTCCGTCCGAACGCTTGAATTCGGTATAAATATTTATAAAGCCTTGCAGGTAATACTCACCCGGCGGAATATCCTTTATGCTTTTTAAAGGGAATCCGAAGACTTCTTCATCGATCACCACATCTTCTCCCGGCTTTAAGACATAAATATTTTTTCCCCAGAAAGGTACGCCGGTATAGCCGGTTTGGAATCTTGGTTCCCGTTTATCCGTTTTTGAAATGATGACATAGGCGCGACCTGTTATTTCTTCCGGGTGGATTTGTGAAGGAAAAGAAATGTTGAATTTTAAAGCGTTTTTATTCTGGCAAAGAGATGAATTAGGAGCAATAAATATTAGCCAAAAAGTTAGTAAAAAAAGATACAAAGTGGAATTTCTGGTTCTCATATTTTTCCCTTATGTGAAACTATGATTTTTTTAAAAATAATGTACTGCATTTAAACAGATTAATTATAAATTCTTCCCACTGATTAAAAATTCCCACGGAAATTTTCTAAAAAAAATCAGTAACTGTTCAGTTAATAATAATTCAGCTATTATTATAGCAAACATTTGATAAAGAGACTTATATAGCAGAATAATTTATAGCAGAATGATGAAAATTATTTATTTTAGATTGTTATGTAAGTAACACTATAATCCTTCCTATTTTGTAACTGTTCAGCTATTCGTCGTATTCATGTCATTCTGAACGAGGGGAATGATGTGGGAGGTTGGGAAGTGAAGAATCTCGTAGTATTTGTAAACATTGGGGAGATTCCTGTATAGTCACATTATAATAATAAGGAAATACAGACTATGCTTCGGTCGCAAGCTCCCTCAGAATGACATTTTTAATAACACTGAATAGTTACCCTATTTCTTATTATTCTGCTATTAATAATTCTGCTTAATTTTTTGATTCTATAATTCTAACAATATATCACCATCACAAAATAGTTACAAAAATCATTTGTCACTAATTATTTTGTCATTTTTTTACATCTCAACCAATCCCACCAACTTAAGCACTTCAATATAATTCAAAACGCTCTGCAAATCCGATTTCCTCTGATACTGAACATCGAGATAATTTTTGATGTCGAGAATACTATTTTTGCCATTTATCAAAAGCTGCAATTCGCGGGTACTGGCGATATTTCTTCTGCCATAAGGAAATTTATCCCTTTCTTCTTTTGGAATATCGTTAAACATTTTTCTGGATTCCCGGAATCCCAAATACCCGTTAACTTTCACTTTGGCTGTTCTTTTTGGAATCATCTTTGATGCTTTTCTTTCCAAATCGGTTTTTTGCAATTTTACTATTTTAGTTTTGAGTCTTTTTGTAGTCATCTTCACGTGATTATTCAAAGCAGAAAGTTGAGCACTTCCAACTTTATCTATCGTTTTTTGAAGATTCAATAAATATTTTTTCACATCCTTTTGATTTTTTGCAAGCTCAAGCACTGAAGCCAGGGTTTCTTTTTCATTATTCACTGCGGCTTTTATTCTGTTTTGTGCCAGCTTATATGCATCATTAAAAGTTTTAGCGGTTGCCTTATATAAATCTTCCATCCCAACAACCAATTGATGACCCAAGCGCCGTGTACCGTTACTGGTGATCTCGGATGCTATTTTTTTTGCCATTTCATCATCCGCATTGGCAATGGTATAAGCTGCTGCTGCCCCAATCACAACAACGCGTTTCATTTGTGTTGGATCCGATTTATCAACACGGTCGCCTGAGGTATGATACCACTGATCAGGCCAGGCGATCATCATAATTCCGGGCACGCCAACAGCCCAGTCATTGAACACTTCATGATCCGAAGAGCCCATGTGCGTTTCAATACTATAATAAAACGGCTCATCAGCACCCGTTGGAGCAACGATGCGGTGGGCTACTTTCTCGCCCCTGCTTCGAATGTGAATTTTTTCTCTACTCGCTTCGCCAACAAACCGGTAATAATTTTCCATCACATCATTGATATAATGCGGATTACCATAGCTTGTTCGAATTACTGACATAAAGGCTTTATTTAAACTCAACCATTCACCCACCATATCCATATTGATATTACAAAGCGTTTTTTCCATAATTCCCTTGTTCGCTTTAACCCAGGGTCCGATGCCGGAAAACTCCGCTCCCCAAATAAATCGAATGGTCCGTTTTGGGCGTGGAAGCCTTCCTTCTTCAATCAGTGTGTGTAAAACGCGAGCAGCTTCCAAAATCCCAGCGCTGCCGGATTTGTTGTCGTTAGCGCCTTGTTTGATGATGCCTTCAAACAGGTGTGCGGAAAAAATGATTTCACCCGCATTTGGATCGGTTCCGGGAATGTAACAGGTAACATCCTGTAGTTCGTAAGGCTCCATTTTGGTTTCAACCTGGGCGTGGACTGAAATTTTATCACCGCGCAACAATCGTCGTTTTAAAAAATCTCCTTCCCGCACCGGAAGATAAAAAGCAAATTTGTTTTTTGAATTATCGCTCTCTCCTCCCCACCAGCTTCGCAGGCTGCTCCACGGAATTTGAATGGGATCGAAATATGGCCGGGACGTACTAATGGCTACAACACCAAGCGCGCCATATCCGAGGCAGGCTTTATTATGCGCATTTCTCAAGTTGCCTTCGGTAACAACAATTTTACCCGCAACCTCTGAACTATCGATTTCATCATTTGACCCATTACCGATCCAGACTAATTCCCCTTTAACATCCGCTGAATTGCTGCCCCTGACTAACATTGCTGTCATGTCCCGGTACGAAGCAATCTTTTGCCGTTTCGGGCTGATCTCCCACAACTCGCCTTTAACTGCATCCCAAACTTCACCTCCGGGAAATCGAACTATTTCCGCGCCCGGCAGACCATAACGGTTAAGCTGTTCTAAAATATACGCGCTTTCGTAAAAAGTAGTGGCATATTCATTTGCCAGCCGGTCTTTATTATAGCCGCCGGTTTCCATGATCGTGTTCCAGGCAGTTTCACCGGAAGCTTCGCCGATTATCTCAGCCACTTGACTGTCTGGCAAGAATGTCCAGTAAAGCCAGGGAGTCATTTGCGCCTGTGATGCTGGCGCCAAGAAAAGAATTACAGTGATTAAAGAAAATAAGATTCGGTTTGACATTTTTTTGTCTCCTTATAATATTTTAACAACAGCACAAGTAAAATCATCACCTTGCTGTGCCTTCCCAACATGGTTCTTAACATCTTTTTCAATACCGGTCAAAATATCCACTGCAGACATTTTTATATGCTGATTCACAACGTTAATCAGACGTCGCTCATCATAATCCTGCTCTTTTTCATTCCAGGCTTCAGTTACGCCGTCACTATAAAAAACAAATATATTACCGGACTCCAATTGTATTTTTTCTATTTCATAAACTTGATCAAAAATACCTAAAAATAAACCACCTGTTTCCAATTTCTTCGGTGCATCTTCACCTTTTTTGAAGACAAAAGTTGGATTATGTCCTGCATTTATGCTTTTCAGTTTTCTTTTTTTATGATTATATAATCCAAACCAACACGAAACAAATTTATCAGGTGTTGTTGATTCAAGTAAAACTTTATTCAGACCATTAACAAACGTCATTAAATCAAACTCACCCAGGTTCAATTTAAGATAAGTTTGCAGACACGAGTATATAGTTGAAACGATCAATGCAGCTGGTATTCCTTTGCCTGCCACATCTGCGACAAGGAATAAGCTTTCATTTTCATCGATTTTTACCATGTTGTAATAGTCGCCACCGACTTGTTTCGCAGGGATTAATTTTGCTGCAACCTGAATATCTTCAAACCGGGGCAAATCAGAAGGCAATAATTTTTGTTGAATGGATCTTGCAGTTTCCAATTCACGTTCTAATGCTTCTTTTTCTATTTGTATTTCTATAAGTTGCGCATTCTCAATGGCAATGGCACACTGCGAAGCCAGCGTTTCAAAAATGGTTAAATCTCTTTCATCAAAAATACCATCATCTTTTCTGTTAATTACTTCGATAACGCCCAACAGTTTATTCTTGCGAATGAGGGGCACACAAATCATTGATTTGGTTTTAAATTTTGATTTTTTATCATAGTCAGAACAGAACCGTTTATCTTTATAACAATCATCAATTAAAATAGATTTTTTATGTTTAGCAACCCACCCGGCAAGTCCAACTCCTAAATCAATACTGATTTTTTTTATCAACCTGCCTTTTTCCCCGGTCGCGACTTGAAAGTGAAGTTTATTGTCCTTCGGATCATAAAGCAATAATGAACTTGCTTCGGCATCCATAATCAGCTTGCTGCTTTCCATGATGTCGTTTAAGAGTTTTGGTAGTGGCTTCTTTTCTGAAATTTTTTGAGAAATCGTGTGCAAAAAATTCATACGATTTATAACAACTTTCAGATCCTGAACGATATTTGTATGTTCATTTTCACGTCAAAGCCTCATTGTTAATTCTTAAACTATAGTATTACAAGTCAAATCTTCGTTTTTTGTGCAAAAGAATTTCTAACCCAGATCAATTAACTTTCATACCGAAAAGGCTGAGGCGAAGGCAAAGGCGAAGCAAGGTATAAGATTCAAGGATTAAGGATATTCTT
>JADHVV010000256.1 GCA_016783825.1 Candidatus Zhuqueibacterota bacterium
TCACATCTCCAACGCGCGCAACTCATCCGAAGTCGAACGCAAGCGAGCAGATAATTCCCGTGCAATACCTAACTGAATTTTCGAGGCGATTTTTGGTTGAGTTTCCAGCAAGTTGAAATAATCCTTGCGCGTCAATGCATAAAGTTCAGTGTGTTCATCGGCAATGGCAGAAGCTGAACGGGGTTTTTCTTCTAATAAAGCCATGTCACCGAAGAAAACACCTTCGCCAAAAGATGCCACGCGTTTTCTGCGTTTCCCATGATTAATCTCAAACAAAATACTCACACAGCCGTGGGAAACAAGAAACATGGTATCTCCTTCGTCGCCTTCATTGAAGATAATTTCATTGGCTTCATAACTGTGGTGAGTGAGTACATTGGAAATTACATCAATTTCTTTTTCGTCCAGATACTGAAATATTTGCATCTTTTTAATCTCAACCCGCCGTTCTTCGACAGAGGAGATGATACCATCACTTTCCAACAAATGATTTTCCGCCCATTCCAAAGCTCTGTCCGTATCGTGGAATAGTTTATCTTCGCCTATTTGTTCGAGAATTTTCACATCATTAAGAAATGCTGAAATCCTGTGATGTTCATAATCATTAGTCTTCTCAACATAACTCAGCAGCAAATACTTATCATTTTCAACTAACTGATCATTCACCTGCCGCAAAATCTGTGCGCCGGTCAGGTCGATTTCTCTAACCCGCTTAAAGTCCAAAATAACAATATCCCGCTCATCACTTTCTTGTTCGATTTCCTTCATCAGCCCGTCAGCAGTACCAAAGAAAATCGATCCATCCAACTGGTAAACAACAATCCGATCACCTTTGTTTTCCAAATGATTCATCTCGTTTGTTGTGCGAACTTTTTTCGAATGAACCTGACTACCCAAATATTTATTTTTAATGACTGATCTCGTAACCTGGTCCCTGATAAAAAGCAGCATTGTAATTAAAACTCCCAGTCCCACAGCAACTATCAGGCTGACTAAAAGAGTGACTCCTGCCACAAGTACAACTATTGCCATGCCGCGCCAGGTTGATTTCTGTTTAATAAGCCTGAAACTCCATGTATCAACCATACGGGCGGAAGTTACCATGAGGATTCCAGCCAAAACTGAATAGGGAATGTAGCGCGCGTATTTACCGAACAGCATTAAAATCAAAAATACAGCAAGACCACAAACCATTCCTGACAGCCGGGTTTTACCGCCATTCTGGACATTCGCCAGGGTTCTAACTGTGGAACCGGCACCAGGGAGTCCGCCAAAAGCAGAGGCAATCACATTGCCTAATCCTTGCCCAATTAATTCCTGTTTGCTATAATAATAGCATCCAATATCATGTAAAAATTTTATCAAAATATATCATTTACACAGATCTAAAAAATTCAAATCACATTTAAATATTCCAATCCTTCTTTTAAAAAAAGCACCGCAAACAACAAAAGCAAAATCCCCAAAAATCTATTTGTATAAATGTACAATTTACTTTTTAACAGGTGTTTGGATTTCGCGACAAATACAGCTAATATAATTTTCGCAGCAACAATGCTGCAATAGAATCCACCCAGATATAAAACAGGAAACATGGCATTAACCTGGTGAGCCTTGATAACAGTGGGCGCGCCGATTGATAACCAAAAAATATACGGATGTGGATTTAAAAAATTAGCGATGATTCCTTTTTTTAAGGATTGGGGTTTTTTCAAATCTTCTTTAATATCGAATCCGCGAAAAAACAAGCTTTCAAAACCAAGAAAAAACAAGAAAGCTGCCCCTAATATTGAGATCACACCCAATACAATATCAACTGTTGACAGGCGTGAAATGATAAGAATAGTGAATAAAACAATGGGTAAATCGGTGATTAACGGAGCAACAGCTACTTTAATTCCTTCTTTTGTGTTATGTTGGAGGGTTTCCGAAATGACCAATGTCAATAAAGGTCCTGGTGCAAAGCCAGCGCTCAATCCGAATATTACGCCAGTCAGAAGAAAATTCATCAATGATGTCATAAAGAATAGTTTTTCGAGTAAAAAAAGTGTTAATGAATATTAATTATGTCAGGCAGCTTATTGTTTTGATAATATTAGAGAATTTATCGATTTGATAATTAGAGCTATTATGCTATCGATTTTATGATAGTTTTATTTAATTTATTTCTTGAATAAAAAATAGGTATAACCCAAAGTCAAAACCAGGAAAATCCCAACAGCTGACCAACCGGTTGAATTCATTACATTATTCAACATGGCTAACAGGCTAACCACAAAACCGATAATATGAAAGACGAACATAGAAATAACGATCGGTTTAGTATCTTTTGACTTTCTGCCTAACCAGACTAAAACAGCAACGGCCAGGTTCGCTGCTCATAAAAGTTGTGCCGAAAATGATTGCGCTGGCGTTATAGTTACGTCATAACTTGAAAAGAATTTAACAGGAATGAATAAACACATTAACCCAAAGAAAAGAGAACTTATGGCAGTGATTATAAATAAAACGTTGAGTTTCATACTTTTTCCTCCTTAATTGAAAGTTGAAAAAATTTTAGCCATAGCTAAATAAATAAAATGAATGAATTTTTGCAATGACGAAAAAAAATTTCAACATGAACAAAAAATAAAATAAGCCGCCAGACAATTTTAAAAATGTTACAGACAATTAACTTAATGATACAATATACGGTACAATTTTCAAAAAGTCAAATAAAAACTTCAAACTTTTTAATTTTAATTTTATGCTGAACAGTTACAGTTTTTTTTCTGTGACGAGTTCTGTTTCTGTGACCTAAAAAATATCAATCAAAATTTAACATACATTTTATGAATACTCGGTGTAACATCCAAAATTGATTCAACACCCTGTAAAATTTCTTCTTTCCGATCTCCCCAAACCATCAATGGCACCGGATTTTTCGTGTGGCTTTTCAGCGAAACATCCTCAATATTACCATGATCGCTGGTAATAATGAGCAGCGTTTCTGAGGGGTTTATATGATTCAACACAGTTATTATAAATCTTTCCAATTGAATCAGCAGGTCACCCGCTTTACACAAATCCTGTTTATGTCCCGCCCGATCCGTTCTAAAATATTCGTACAAAAGGAAATCATAATTTTGACTGGCTCTTGCAAGAATCTGCCCTGCTTTTTCAGGCGATAATTCCGGGACTTGAAAACCTTTTTTTATCAATTCACGATTAGTAAAATCATGGTAAATACAGCGTTCTGCCCGCAGGTCTTTTATGTCAAAAAATTTCAAACCGGCTTTCCAATTCATTATGCTTGTTACCGATAGAAAACGGATCAGCGCTTCCGGTCCCAGTTCAAAAAATATTTGTCGATAACCATTTATGAATCCGGCTTTTTTGCCAGCTTCGGTAACCTTTTGCAGGATTGAATATTCTGTTAAAATATCGCGCAATTTTTGATTGGGGAAACCACTCAAATGCCTGCCCAAAATCTTTGCTGCGTTTATCCCTGTGTAAAGCGCTGTTTGCCCGGTGGCGCTCTGTGGCAAGCCCGGGACTCCTAATGTGCAGTCGATAGATTTAACAATACCATCAAAGGGGAGTTTTTGGGGATAGGTTTCTGAAAAGTAATTATTGAATAGCTGAATACCGGGAAAAGCGCAAGGATTTTTTGATTCATCCTTTTCACCGATTCCCAGTCCATCTATGAAAATAAATAATACTCGCACGGCTATTTGAAGTTTGAAGTGATTTAAAATATGAAGTGAACTAAAATGCCTAAAGTTTGAAGTGAGCTAAAGTAAAAAAACATTTTTGCACTTTAGTTCACTTTAGGCATTTTAGGCACTTACAACTGTTAACTTTGTCAAGCTAATATATTTTGACAATATCAGCATCCTTATAATAGTGATTTAAAATGAATTTAAAATCCTTGCCAGCCAGCGCCATGTTGGCTGCCCCGGTTTGGCACATGCCAACACCATGCCCCCATCCTGCGCCTTTGAAAATAAAATCGTCTCCATCCCTGTCAACAACAAAACAGGAACTGTAAAGATAATTTTCAGATAAAGTCTTTCTGATTGCCAATTCTTTTTCAACTGTAATCGTTTTTCGGGTGCCCCTGATTTTTATTTCAGTCAATCTCCCTGATACACCGCGTGAGACCGGTATAATACTTAACAAGCGTCCAATATTCTCACTTGTCTTTTTCCTGATGATGCTGCTGATCTCTTTTTGTGAATAGCGCACTTGCCATCGGAAATATTTGGTGGTATATTCAAGATAATCCGGGACAGTTCCTTTCTGTGTATTACAAAACACCTTGGGGCTGCTTTTTATCCATAGTCGAACATTTTTTTCATCCTGTAAAAAGGAATCGGAAAAATTACTTACATCCGCATCAACCCTTCCCCGCAGGTAGGGCCTGGGTTCTCCGTTCCAAACGTATTCGTTATTTTCAGTATGTCCGCCACAGACACCGGCGTAAAACGTATCGCAAATTTTATTTTCATGTATTAATATTGATCCACTGGTTTCCAGCACCGCCTGTTTCACCTGTGGTGACTCTCGATCCATGCCACCATACACATGGCAGTGGACTTCATCGCACAGATCAAACGGCGAGAGCCGGTGCTGCTTGCCAATTCTTGCCAGTGAATAACTGCGTGCAGTAACTGCCTGGGCTTTTAACGCTTCAAGTGGAAATTTTTCCTGCATTTCCGAACCAACCACACCCATTAAATAGGTCTCAAACGGAAGCACGTTTACCACAGTCAATTTCCCAAACCGGTCGATGATAAAATCCAATTGACCGTGATATTTTCGTGTTTCATTATTTGAAAAATGAAATCCTTCCCCCGTTTTAATATTAAGCGTAAAAACATCACCCAAAATTCTCAACATTCCCGACGAAGCAAAACTTTCCCCTGTTTCTTTGTCGGTCAAAATAATTTTTCCCGAGGGCGGTGTTTTAATGAATGGTAAAGCAATCGCTTTTATCTTGTCCCGGATCCGCCATTGATAGTCATAAGCATCTTTTTCTGTTTCAAACTTCGGTTCAAGAAATATTGAATAGGAAGAGAACCAATCCAATTTATTATTCCGGAATTGCTTTGTTTTGATCCGTTCAACAAGCATTGGCAAGCCCTGGGCTAAAAACTTCTCAAAAATTTTGTCCGCCACATTTTGATCATTAACTTCCTTATATCGAAGACGATATTTGATGCGGGCAGGTTTTGTTTTTTCAATTCTTACAGTCCATTGCTGTTCCCGGGCAACTTTTTTTGCTACAACACTACGCCTGTCAAAAATCTCTATTTTGCC
>JADHVV010000069.1 GCA_016783825.1 Candidatus Zhuqueibacterota bacterium
GCAAAATTTTGTCGATGTTTCCATTGTCGCTGCTTGGTATAAAGGAGTATTGGAGTGATGGATTGTTGGCGTACTGGAGTGATGGATTGTTGGAGTTATTGATTCCCAATAATCCAAAGCTCCATTACTCCATTTTTCCAATGAAGTCTGGGAAAATATTATAATTGTCACGTTTAAATATTTAGGAGAATAGATCAAAAGTGACAGAAAAAAATAAAATTATAAAAATTGGCGTGCTATTTTCTTTGATATTGACTTCTCTGATAAATGCCCAGGATAGCAGAAAAATCACATTAGCCGTAATGGATTTTAAAAACAACAGCTCTACCATGAGATATGACCGTTTGCAACGATCCATCCCTGAAATGCTTAAAACAGAGATATCGCGTTATCCAGAGATCGCAGTTGTTGAAAGAAAAAAAATTGAAAGTATATTAAGGGAACACGCATTAGCCCAGGCAGGATTTATCGAGGGGGAACAAGCTCAGGAGGTTGCTCGATTAGCCGGCGCTGAATATTTAATAACCGGTGAAATAAACACACCGAACCGACAACTCAGATTGGATGCACATCTGATCAAAGTTGCCTCCGGTCAAATTATGGGGGAGAAGGTATCCGGAAGAAATGAAAAACAAATTGAAGCGATGATAAAGTTGTTAGCCAATAATTTCATTTTTGATCTGACTGGCTCCGGTGAACGCAAAGAGTTTGAAAAAATTACGCAATATCAATCAAAATGGGCGTTGATTACGACAGGGTCATTGGTGGCAACCACGACTGTTTTTCATTTTTTGTACAGTTATAATTATGATAAATATCATAAAACGAGTCATCTGGACAAATTCAATTATTATTACGACCGGGCAAACGGTTATCATAAGACTCGAAATATTTTGATGGTGTTAACAAGCGCTTCAGCTTTGACAACCTTCATTCTTTGGCAGAGTGATCGAAGTGAAGGAAATAAAATATATGCCAATCGTATGAATAAAAAATTAGAAACGGTCAGACCGAAGGTCGCGCTGGGAATTTTACCTCAATATGATGGCTGGACTGTATCATTTGGGATCAAATTTTAAGGAGAATAGATTGAAAAAATATATTTTCCATTTACTGTTATCTTTGACCTTTTTGCTATATTGTGGGAATCTTGATCGTGACAATGTGCTCGATCCTAAAAATCCCAACAGCAAAGCAAATCGAGTGGTGTTAGTAGAATTATTTGTTGTTGAAAACACCGGTTATGAATATTGTAATACGGCATTAGATGGGCTTGAAGAACTTTGTGAAAGTGATAATTATCGCGGCAAAGTTTTGCTGCTGGAATACCATTTGAAAAAGGATAATTTAAATGATTCATTCGCGTTACCGCAATGTTATGATAGGTATGTTGAATATGAGCCTGTACAATCAGATCGTGGAATTCCCGATGCTTTTTTTAATGGTAAAATAGAAAGGGTACAGGGAGCCTCGCTCGATAAAGCCGGTGCGCGTTATGATGATGTACTAACCGGGTTAACCGGTAAAAAGTCATATTTCAGGTTTGAGGTTAATAAACAGGTCGAAGGCAACTCTATCGATCTTGATGTAAAGGTGATACGACTCGGAAGGAATAAAAAACAAGACTTGAATCTTTTTGTGGTTTTATATGAGGATATTGAAACCGACCTTCATCATTATGTTGTCAAGAAAATATTTCAACCTCAAACAATAAATTCGATAGAGCCAGGTGAAGTTAAATCATTCTATTTTTCTGACCACTTGATTAGTATTCAAAAGATGGAAAATATTCATGCTGTCGTTTTTATACAAGATCAGAATGAGACAACAATGGAAGTTTATCAAGCTGCAAAATTTTAGAGCAGCAAAGGAGGATACAGTGAAGAAAAAAATAATATTCTTAACACTCATTTTCTCTTTTGGCTTGTTTAGCTGTGGCGTTGTTGAAAAACTCGCCAATAAAGATCCCATGATCAAAAGTGTTACTGCGTTTCCTTCACAAATCGGAACGCAGGATACGACTACTCTGAAAGTAGTGGCTGAAGATCCGGATGATGATTTACTGTCATTTCGCTGGACTGATAATTCAAAAGGAACTTTCATTTCACATACGGAAAAAGATGTGAAATGGATATCGCCAAGTTCTTCCGGCAAATATACGATTAATGTGAAGGTCACTGATGAAAATGGCGGGAAGACAACTGGCAGTGTTGTTGTGAATGTGAAGGGAAATGAAAGCCCCATCGTGACAATCACGGAACCCACGGAAAATGAAATAATTCCCGGGCTTGGCAATAAAACGATCAGCGCTGTAGTGGATTTTCAATGGCAAATAGGGAGAGTTGATTTTTTCATAAACAGGGATTCGTTGCTGTTTAGCAATAGTGATGATCCTTACCTATTTGATGAATGGAATGTTTCGACATTATCAGGTCAAAAAATAATTACAGTCAGAGCCTATGATAAGAGCGATAATTCAAATTTTGGCGAAGACTCGGTTCATGTTTTTATTGAAGGAACGATCCCGGTACCAAAATAATTTATTTGAGAACAAATAGAAAATACGATTGTAGTTAAAAGCACATGAAAGATCATAAAAAGAATGAGTACGATTCAATCATAGAAAAAGGTAAGGATGTAATCCGAAAAGAAGCGCAAGCGATTTTTGATCTTGAGAAACGAATTGATGACAATTTTGCCAGGGCAGTTGACATAATTTATAATTGCAAAGGTCGCGTCATTATTTCCGGAATGGGCAAATCCGGAATAATCGGCAGGAAGATAGCCGCAACACTGACCAGTACGGGAACAGCCACCTTGTTCCTGCACCCGGCTGAAGGGATGCACGGTGATTTGGGGCTTGTCCATAAAGACGATGTGGTTATTTGCATTTCTAAAAGTGGGCACACGCATGAATTATTTCAACTTGTGCCGTTGATAAAACGAATTGGTGTTCCAATTATCTCAATAACCGGTAATCGACGGTCAAGATTAGCAGAACGAAGCGATGTAATCTTGGATGCCAGTGTTAATGAGGAAGCGTGCCCAAATAATCTTGCGCCAACTTCGAGTACCACAGTAGCGTTGGTTTTGGGAGATGCTTTAGCTGTGGCTTTGCTCGATAAACGTAACTTTAGATCAGAGGATTTTGCGTTGCTGCATCCGGGCGGTAGTCTCGGAAAACAGCTGACCCAAAAAATAGACGACATTATGTTTACCGGGGACAAAATACCTGTTGTCCCGGAAAATATGGAATTGGAAAAAGTGATCTTTGAAATAACGTCAAAACGATTTGGATCAACCTGTGTCATTGATAAGGATAAAAGTTTAGTTGGTATTATTACTGATGGTGATATCCGTCGGTTACTGGAAAAGAAAAAAAATATTTGGCAGTTAAAAGCCAAAGAGGTAATGAGTTCAAATCCAAAAACTGTCCCATTGGGAATCATGGCTGTAGATGCTCTTAAAATTATGACAGATTTCAGTATTATGCAGGTGATCATTGTTGATGAAAAAAATATTCCCCGCGGAATTATTCATTTACACGATATTCTGGAGGCAGGAATTCTGTGAAAAAACCGTTTCGTAAATTTACAAAACGAATAAAAAACTGGATTATTTATGCTGCTGTGCGCAGCGGTGTTCTCTGGATGTTGTGTGTGCAGCGGGCAACAACCATGAAATTTCTACAAGCTGTTTCAATGTTTGGATACTATATTGTCCCGAGCGAAAGAAAAAAAACAATAAAGAATTTAACAAAGGTTTTTGGCGATACCAAAAGTCCTGAACAAATAAAGCAAATGGCAAAGGATGTATTTCGCAATTTAGGCAGAAATATGGCTGATGCATTTGCTATTCCGAGATTTAAAAGGTACAATATCGATAATTTTGTTAAGGCAGAGGGACTGGAGCATTTATCTAAAGCGTTGGAAAACGGCACAGGAGCCATTGCGCTTACTGGACATATTGGGAATTGGGAATTATTAGGCGCTTATCTTGCCATAAAAGGATTTCCGATTAACGTTGTTGGCGCTCCTATTTATGATTCCCGGCTCGATGAACTCGTCGTTAATAATCGCCTTCATTCCGGAATGAAATATATCGCACGTGGTACGGCAACCCGGGATATAATTCGGGCGTTGCGGGCAAAAGAAATCGTTGGCATTTTGATTGATCAGGACACGAAACGCGTTGACGGCATTTTTGTTGATTTTTTAGGACACCCGGCTTATACGCCAATCGGCCCGGTTGTGTTAGCGATGAAAACTAAAGCAGTGATCGTCCCAATGGCGATTCATACCAAAAAACATGGTAAACATTACATAAAAGTTAAGCCGCAGCTACCATTAAGATTTTCAGGTGATGTTGAAAAGGATAGAATTTATAACACCAAGCTTTGTAATGATGCGTTATCCGATTTCATCCTGGAAAATCCAACACAATGGGTGTGGATGCATGAGCGGTGGAAGACCAAGCCGGGGGATTAGAAGTGAGATATGAAAACGACAGAATATTTTAAATATACAAGAAAAAAGTCTGACAGGGCGCGAATTAAATAAGAGTGGATTAAATCTGTGATTGACCATCCTGATAAAACTGAACTACAATCAGATGGCAGGGTTAGAAAATGGGGCAAAATAAAAGAAACAAACAAATATTTGAGAGTAATACTGTTAGAAGATGGTAAAACAGTTCATAATGCATTCTTTGATAGGTCTTTTAAGGAGGACTGAAAAATGAGAGTAAAATATTTTCCGGACACTGATACTGCTCACATGGAATTTAGTAAAAAACAGATTTTTGAAACAAAAGAGATCAGTGAGAACATTTATGTAGATTTGGACAAAAAAGGAAATCTAATAAGTATGACAATTGAACATGCGAAAGTAAATGCCGGATTACAGGAATTCTCCTATCAAGAAATGGCTGTTTAAAGAGTAAAAGATTAAATGCAGAATGAAAATTGGTGAAACCAATGAATGAAAATGAACTTGATGATAGTATTCAAAAGGTTTGGGCTAAAGAAGCTCAAGAACGGCTTAAAGCTCATAAAAACAAAAGGTATTCCAGTAGAAGAGGTCTTTGGAGAGCCTTTATGAAACTATACCCCCAAAACATATTCATTGTATTAATTATACTATCATTTTTTATTTGTTTTTTCACTTGTCAAAAAAGCCAAAATGAAAACGTAGAAAAAACAGAGAAATTAGAATTCCCTGATCAGGAAGGCTGGAATTCGACAATGACTTCGACCAAAGAAGGTGTTTTAAGCGCTGTTATACGGTACGGTCATATGAAGCGTTTCAAAAAAAGAAAAGTAGTTGAATTTGATAGCGGCATTGAAATAGATTTTTATGATGAAAAAGGTTTTCATACATCAAAATTAACTTCAGAGATGGGCAAACTGAATGAAGGGACAAATGATATCGAAGCCATAAAAAATGTTATCGTCGTATCCGATAGTGGAATAAATTTGAAAACTGAACAGATCTGGTGGGACAACAGCGTTGAAAAAGTAGTTACTGATAAATTTGTAACCATTACGACAGCCCAAAACGATACTTTTTATGGCTATGGTTTTGAATCCGATCAATATTTGGATAATTGGTCGATTCGAAAAGTATCCGGAAAAGCAGGAAGAGGATTAGAATTGGACATAGAATTTAGTGAAAATAAAAAAACAATCGATTCTGTTTCTGTGGATTCAGCAAGTAATAAAAATATAATTCAGCCAGATACATTAAACGAGAGCAAATGAAATTAAAAGTAATAATAATAATTCTCGTAATAATTCTTTTACCAATAGTGTTATTTTCACAAACAAATGAGCAATTAGAAATTGTTCAGACTGATAGCACTGACTTCATTCAAAAAAAAACACGTCAGGGCATTTTGCGGGAATTAATTGGCAATGTTCATCTCCGCCAGGGTGATACGGATATGTTTTGTAAAAGTATGCGCTGGTGGGTGGATTTGGACAAAGTTGTCATAAAACATGATGTGAGAATCTTTGATAAGGTCAAAGAGCTTGTCGCTGATGAAGTTTTATATAATGTAAAGACAAGAGTTTACATTGCCCGGGGAAATGTTGTTTTAAAAGACACAGTTCGTCAGATCACTGCGGATGAAATCCAATATTTTAAAACAGAAGACCAGGTTTATGCTGATGGCAATGTGGTTATGTTTGATTGGGAGAATTACATAAACATTTATTCAGGTTATGCTGAAATTGATAACCAAAAGGATTATGTAAAGATCATTGAAGATCCGGTGCTTATCAAAAACGATAGCACGAACCAGGAAGAACTGCGGATTACGGGTTTGAAAATGGAGTTGTACGAAAGCGGAAAAAAAGCCGTTGTGACCGATAGCGTACATTTTTATCAAAAAGAGGCATCTGCAACTTGTGGTTTAGCAGAGTTTTATCGTGAAGAAAATGAAATAATTCTTAAGCAAGATCCAATTACCTGGCAGAACGATGACCGCATTTCCGGCGAAATTATTCATCTGTTTTTGAAAGATGATAAATTAGTGAAGGCGATTGTTAAAGAAAATGGGCTTATTAAATCCCGAGTCGATACAACCGGCACAGATTTGCGATTTAATAAATTAACCGGTCAGCAAATAACCATGTATTTCCAAGACCAGAAAATACATAAAGTTTTAGTTGAAAATAAGGCGACAAGTTTATATTATGTTATTGAAGATGGCGAAGAAAAAGGAATGAATAAGATCATTGGTGATAAAATTATTGTTGAGATTAAAGACCGTAAAATTATCGATATTTGGATCGAGAGCAAACCTCAACTTTCCGAAGGAATTTTTTACCCACCGGGATTTAAAGCCGATGAAAAGGAAAAAAACTAAAAATGGCATTAAAATTAAAAGCAGAAAAATTAATTAAGAATTACAGTAAGCGGACTGTTGTAAATGAAGTCAGTTTAGAAGTGGAACAGGGTGAAATTGTTGGCTTGTTGGGACCTAATGGCGCTGGAAAGACAACCAGTTTTTATATGATCACTGGAATGATTCGTCCCAACAGCGGCAAAATTTATCTTGATAGCCAGGATATTACAAGTTTGCCAATGTATAAACGGGCTCGATTGGGGATTGGTTATTTACCACAAGAGGCTTCAATATTTAGAAAATTGACGGTAGAAGAAAATATCCTGGCAATTTTAGAGAGTATGCAGCTTTCCCGTCAACAGAGAAAAGAACGCCTGGAAGAGTTGCTTAATGAATTGAATATCACACATCTGGCAAAAAGTAAGGCTTATACGCTTTCCGGAGGCGAGCGGCGACGCGCCGAAATAACCAGGGCATTGGTTACAAAACCAAAATTCATTTTGTTGGATGAGCCATTCGCCGGGATCGATCCTATTGCAGTTGAAGACATTCAGACCATCGTAAAAGGTTTAGTTAAAAAAGGAATTGGTGTTTTAATTACGGATCATAATGTCCATGAAACGCTTTCGATTACACACAGAGCTTACTTATTATATGAAGGCGTTGTTTTAAAATCAGGTACATCAGAATTTTTGGCTGCCGATCCTGAAACGCGGCGCTTGTATTTAGGTGAGAAATTTAAATTAAATAGAGATGAGTAAAATGGAGATTTTATTAACCAGTATTATTCCTTATTTTAATTTATGACAATTTTATCGCAGAATGATTTATAGCAGAATGATGAAAATCATTAATTTCTGGATTCAGCTTTAATTTGCCAACATAGAGATATCTTTTATAATTATTCTGCTATTAATTATCCTGCTTAACCGTGCACAAAATTTTTATGTCAAATTTTTCATTTTAAAATTTGTAATTTTATATTTGGAATTTAAAATAATAAAGAGTATATTTCAATAATTGAAAAATGAATCATTAGCAGGAATAAGTACATCATGATGAGTATTGGTTTTTACCAGAAACCCGGGCTTTACATGAAACAATCGCCCCAGCAGGTTCTTCTATCGACGCTGTTGCAGCTTCCAATTTTGAGCCTGGAACAGCGAATTAAACTGGAATTGGAACAGAATCCTCTTTTAGAACAAGATTTAGAGATGGAACAGGAACTGGAAGAAGAACAAAAACTTGAAGAATTAGAGTTGAAAACTGATGAAGAAAAAGAAAACGACGAAGAGGAAGATAAAGAATATAATGAAGATGAAGAGGAAGTAGATTGGGATACAATTCTCAATGATGAGAATAATTATGAAATTAAAGCCCCAAAAGATGATAGCGCTGAAACCTATAGCCGCCCCGAAGTTTATGAAGCCACACTTCCCGAGCATCTTCTTAGCCAGTTGAATATGACAAAAATGTCTGAGATTGAGTTGGCAATTGGCGAGTATATTATATGGAATATTAATGAGGTTGGCTACCTGTCCTGTGATGTGGATATTATCGCACAAAATATGGACGTATCAACTGAGCAAGTGGAGAAAGTTTTAAATGTGATCCACAGGCTGGATCCGCCTGGAATCGGCGCCCGCGATTTACAAGAATGTTTGCTCATTCAGCTGCAAGATGATCCTGAACAAAATGAATTGGCGATCAGGGTTGTAAAAGATTATTTTGATGATTTTAAGAATAAACGGTTCGAAAAAATCGCCAAGAAATTAGCTATTTCGATTGAAGAATTTAAGGAAATATTGGATATAATTATTCAGCTTAACCCAAAACCCGGCTCAGGCTATTTGAGTTTGTTTGATAATACCATCACCCCGGATGTTATCGTTAAGAAAGAAGATGACGAATTCAAGATTATTCTCAATGACTGGAACATTCCTCACCTTAGAATTAACAATCAATATAAGAGCTTGCTGCTTGACAAAAAGAATACTTGCAAAAAAACCAAAGAATATATTAAAAACAGGTTAGAATCTGCCCGCTGGCTGATCAATTCAATTCATCAACGAAGGGCGACAATCGTGCGTGTTGTTGAAACGATTATAAAACGACAACCGGAGTTTTTTGAGATAGGATCCACGCATTTAAAACCAATGATCCTGAAAGATATTGCTGACGAAATTCAAATGGATATTTCCACGGTCAGCCGCGTAACAAATGGAAAATATGTACAGACTGATTTTGGCGTTTTTGAACTAAAACACTTTTTCAGCGAGAAAATCAGGCGTGATGATGGTGAGGATGTTTCCAATAAAGAAATAAAAGAAAGAATCCGGAAAATCATGGATGAAGAAGATAAGAAAAAACCACTCAATGATTCCAAGATCGTTGAAGTACTTCAAAAAGAAGGCTTCAATATAGCCAGGAGAACCATTGCCAAGTATCGGGAGCAAATGGAAATTCCCATTTCCAGGCTAAGAAAAGTATTGTAATTTAATTAACTTATGGAGGAAAAAGAAGTTATGCAACACTATGGTCGTAAAAAAGTTAAGAAAAGTATTGTAATTTAATTAACTCATGGAGGAAAAAGAAGTTATGCAAAACTATGGTCGTAAAAAAGTGAAAATTGGCGGTGAAGAGATTCAACTACCGCCAATTTCTAAGAATCAGATTTTTTTCGGAATTGTGATTCTAATTGTTGTTATTTTGTTCTTTACTTCATTTTATACTGTAAAAACCGAAGACGTTGGTGTGATTAAACGATTTGGTAAATATACAACAACAACAATGCCAGGTTTACATTTTAAACTACCGTTCGGCGTTGAAACAATAACAAAAGTTAAAGGCAGCCGTTATATTTTTCGTGAAGAGTTTGGCTACCGTACGGCACAGGCTGGAATCAGAACCCAATTAAGACGGGATGCCAGCTTGCTTTCAGAATCATTGATGTTAACCGGTGATCTGAATATTGCAACCGTTGAATGGGTGGTTCAATATCGTATTCAAGATCCCCAAAAATATGTTTTTAATGTCCGAAATATCACAAAAACAATTCGAGACATTTCTGAAACGATTACACGTCAGATTGTGGGTGATCATAGCGTGGATGAAGTCTGGATTATGTCACGTACTGAAATCGCTATTCTTATTAGAGAAAAAATGCAGGAAGTATTAAGTTATTATGATACGGGAATCGTAATCGAGACAGTTGAATTACAAGATGTTAACCCGCCCGAAAAAGTTCGTCCTGCTGTTAATGCTGTTAATGAAGCCCGTCAAGAGATGGAAAAATTGATCAACCAGGCAAATGAAGCTTATAACAAAGTAATACCACGGGCAAAGGGAGAAGCGAATAAAACAATAAGCCAGGCAGAAGGATATGCCCTGGATCGGATTAATCGGGCGAAAGGTGATGCAACAAAATTTAATGAAGTTTATCAAGCCTATCGTTTGTCAAAAGATGTTACCAAAAGACGGCTATATTTGGAGACAATGAACTCTATTCTGCCGAAAATTGAAAAAAAATATATCATCGATCAAGATCAAAAAGGCTTATTACAGCTATTGCAACTTCAAGATAGAGGAGGTAACAAATGAACAAAGGAAAAATTTCAATATATATAATAATTGCTTTTGCGTTTGTATTATTTTTAATATTTTCCGGCGCAATTTATAAAATTGATGAAACACAGCAAGTTGTTATTACCCAGTTTGGAAGACCTATTGGTGATCCAATCGATGCTCCTGGTCTTCACATTAAAATGCCATTTATCCAAAATGTTAACTATTTCGAAAAAAGGTTATTAGAATGGGATGGCAACCCATCGGAAATTTTAGCAAAAGATAAAAAATTCATTTTAGTAGATACCTATGCTCGCTGGAAAATATCTGATCCTTTGAAATTCTTTACTTCGGTTGTTAATGAGAATGGTGGGCAGACAAGGTTGGACAATGTAATAGAAGCATCCACCAGAGATCTGATCACAGGTCATGTGCTCATGGAAGTTGTGAGAAACAGTAATCGCAAAATGGCAGCTTCTGAAATTGAAGCTGGTGTGGGAGAAAAGACTGTGGTTGATTCTATTATTGTGGGTAGAGTAAAATTAACGCAAGGGATTTTGGAAGCATCCAAAGAAAAAGTAAGTCAATATGGAATCGAGTTAGTCGATGTTAGAATTAAGCGCATCAATTATATTCGGCAAGTGAGCGAGAAAGTTTTTGAACGAATGATTGCTGAAAGATTAAGGATCGCAGAGAAATATCGTTCTGAAGGAATGGGTAAAAAAGCTGAAATAGAAGGTGAAATGGAAAAAGACCTGCAGCGAATCACTTCCGAAGCATACCGAACAGCACAGGGAATCAAAGGAAAAGCTGATGCTGAGGCGATAAAGATTTATGCACAGGCTTTTGAACGTGATCCTGAATTTTATTCTTTTACCAAAAGTCTTGAATCGTATCGTCAAACATTGGATGAGAAGACCTGGTTGATATTATCAACTGACAGTGATTATTTGAAATATCTGAAGGACGTAAATGCAAAATAATGTAAAATTCATAACCGTTCATCAGGTAGACAAGTGTTGAATGAGATCGTCCTGTTGAAAATAAAAAATTAAATCCAACGGATAGAAACAACCCAACGGATAAAAAAAAATGGTATGAAATTAATTTTACACCGCCTTTGGCGAATGCAAATTTCTTTTTGGGTAAATTTGTCGGGTTTATGATAGTCTTTTTAGTAACCAATCACAGGGTATAAAAAATGGTTAAATTTTCTCCCACAGAAAATAAAATAAAAATCTTTTTTTCTGTGGCGTGTTCCATTTCTGTGGGCTAATTTTTATCACGAATTTACACCCTGTGATCGGTTACTCTTTTTACGTTATATGTTTAATAATTTTAATAACATCCGTTGGGTTGTTTCTATCCGTTGGTTTCTCATATGGTGGAATTTTTCAGTCTTATCTTCACTGACATCTACGGAATGTTTACGAATATTCTTAATTTTAATTATATCGGATAGTAAATGTGAAACGTGAAAAGGCAGACGTGAGACGAAGAAAATATAAAACACCACCGTCTCACGTTTCACGTTTGATATTTCACTTTTATCAATAATTAAAGGAAAAATGAATGTTTAGAGCTACAACAATTTTGGGCATCAAAACAAAGAATGGCATTGCCCTGGGAGGAGACGGGCAGGTAACTTTTGGTGACACTATTATGAAAACAGGTGCTCGAAAGGTCAGGAGGATTTATAACGATACTATCCTGGTCGGTTTTGCAGGAGCCTCGGCTGATGCACTTACATTATTTGAAAAATTTGAAGCTAAATTAGAAGAATTTAATGGTAATCTTCCAAAAGCAGCCGTTGATTTAGCAAAAGATTGGAGAACAGACAGGTACTTACGCCGGCTGGAAGCACTGATTGCAGTTATGGATAAAAATAATTGTTTCCTTATTTCAGGAACAGGTGATGTTGTGGAGCCGGACGATAATATCATCGCGCTTGGATCAGGAGGTCCCTATGCGCAGGCGGCTGCACAGGCATTGGTAAAACATACAAAGATGGATGCCAAAAAGATTGTTGAAGAATCTTTAAAAATTGCTGGGAATATTTGTATTTATACCAATACAAAAATTAATGTGTTAGAATTAAAATAAATTTTTGAGTAGAATTTGAAAAAGGAAGCAGATGAAAAAAGGAATCGAAGAATTAACCCCGAAACAGATTGTTAAAGAATTAGATAAATATATCATCGGACAGGATAAAGCGAAAAAATCAGTTGCTATTGCGCTTCGGAATCGCTGGCGGAGACAGCAGGTAGAAGATGATTTGCGTGAAGAAATAATGCCCAATAATATTATTTTGATTGGTCCAACAGGAGTAGGGAAAACTGAAATTGCACGGCGTTTAGCTCGCTTATCCAGCGCTCCATTCATTAAAGTTGAAGCATCTAAATTTACCGAAGTTGGATATGTGGGAAGAGATGTGGAATCAATCATCCGCGATATTGTTGATCTATCTGTTTCCATGGTTCGCAATGAGCAAACAGTGGAAGTAGAAACAAAAGCAGAAGAGATGGCAGAAGATAGGTTACTTGATTTATTACTTCCGCCGCTGCCTGATGTGAAAGATGGTGAAAATCAATTAAATGATGAAAATGATGAGACCTATCTGAAATGGAAAAGAACACGTGAAAAATTAAGAGAACAGTTGCGTGCTGGAAAATTTGATGAACGAAAAGTGGAATTGGAAGTGCCATCATCAACATCTCCGTCGATGCAAATTATTTCTCCAATGGGCATTGAAGAGATGGGAATGAATATTCAGGATTTGCTGGGACCAATGTTTCCTAAAAAAACAAAAAAAAGAAAAATGAACATTCCTGATGCACGCCGATTTCTCATTCAGGAAGAATCACAAAAACTAATTGACATGGAAGAAGTAGTAAGAGAGGCAATTGACCGTGTTGAAAATGGCGGTATGGTTTTCCTCGACGAAATAGATAAAATTGCCGGTGAGAATTCTGGATCCGGACCTGATGTATCCCGGGAAGGCGTGCAGCGCGATCTTCTTCCGATTGTTGAAGGATGCAGCGTTATTACGAAATACGGTATGGTGAAAACTGATCATGTTTTATTTATCGCATCGGGAGCTTTTCACGTTTCCAAACCATCTGATTTAATCCCTGAAATGCAGGGAAGATTTCCTATTCGTGTTGAGTTGAATAGTTTAACGACTAAAGATTTTATCAGGATTTTAACCGAGCCGGAAAATGCGTTGATCAAACAGTACATTGCTTTGTTAAAAACCGAAAATGTCAAACTTACTTTTACCAAAGGCGCCATTAAAGAAGTCGCTAAAATTGCCAGTGAAGTGAATGAAAATGCAGAAAATATCGGCGCAAGAAGATTGCACACGATTTTGACGACTCTGTTGGAAAATCTTTTATTTGATGTGCCAGATTCTAAATTAGATGAAGCAAAAATAACTGACAAGGATGTGCGAGATGCATTAAAAGACATTATCGAAGATGAAGATTTGAGTCGGTATATTTTATAGTTTGGTTAGTGGTGAGTGTTATGTAGAAAAATTAAATACCACTCACTAATCACCACTATACAACTCACTACTCCACCACTAACCAATCACCACTCTACCACTCACCAATCTACCAATCACCAACAAAGGAGAATTAAGCAGTGAAAAATCATTTTCTATCGCTTGCCGATTTGACAAAGGATGAAATATTAGAATTATTGGATTTGAGTATTGAGCTAAAGGAAAAACAAAAAAAGGGTCAGGCAGAGCCAATTTTGAAAGGACAAACCCTGGCAATGATTTTTCAGAAACCTTCCACTCGTACGAGGATTTCTTTTGAAGTGGGCATGTTCCAATTGGGCGGACATGCGCTTTACTTGGCGCCTTCTGATATTGGCGTGGGAACCCGAGAAGCGGTGAAAGACATTGCCCGGGTACTTTCACGGTACAATGACGGCATTATGGCTCGCTTATTTGGACACGAAGATATCATTGAGATGGCAAAATATTCCTCTGTCCCGGTAATTAATGGTTTGACGGATTTATTGCACCCCTGCCAGGTAATGGCTGACGTGTTGACAATTTTAGAACACCGTAAAAATTTGGATGATTTGAAAGTCACTTATATCGGAGACGGCAACAATTTAACAAATTCATGGCTGAACTTTGCTTCAAGATTTCCCATGAAATTAGCGATGGCAATCCCTGAAGGACACGATCCGGATCAGGAAATACTCAAAAATGCAAAAGATGCCGGTATCAGTGAAATTGAGTTATTTCGGGATCCCCAAAAAGCGGTTAAGGATACGGATGTTATTTATGCTGATGTTTGGGCAAGTATGCATCAAAAAGATGAAACAGAAATAAGAAAAAAGATTTTCAAGGATTACCAGGTTAATGATGAATTAATGAAACATGCCCGACCCGACACTTATATTATGCATTGTTTACCAGCCTACCGAGGTATGGAAATAACAGACAGCGTAATTGAAAGCCCCAATTCGATTGTATTTGATGAGGCTGAAAATAGATTGCACGCGCAAAAGGCAATTATGGTTAAGTTAATGGGGAAATGATTTAAATCCATAGTTCACAATTTATTCGAAAAGCACCAAATAACAAATCCCAAATTTCAAATAAATTCCAAATCGTTTCGTTTGTTGAATAGTGCTTGAACGAAAACTAGCAAAAATTAAAAAAGCGCCTGTCATTGCGAGCGACGAAGGAGCGAAGCAATCTCTTGATTATTAAGCGCTTATTGATGGGATTGCTTCGTCGCTTCGCTCCTCGCAATGACAGAAAATTACCAAAATTAGGAGTTTTCATTCAGACACTAAATAATAGATAATTGGATTTGTTCCTAAATATTAGATTCCAATAAATAATATGTTTGGAATTTCGAATTTGGTTCTTGGAATTTATTTGGCATTTGGAGCTTGGAATTCATTTAAAAATGATAAAACTGAAAAACTTAGATGAGCATTGTAGTAGAAAAATACACCCAATCATTAAAAGACCAGTGGGATGAATTCGTCTGGCAAGCAAACAACGGCACGATATTTCAAACGCGAAAGTTTTTGAACTACCATCCACCGGAAAGGTTTGAGGATTTTTCACTTGTTTTCAAAAAGAAAAATCGAATTATCGCGCTTTTTCCGGCTACAGTGCGCTATGAGGATCATCGCCGAATTCTGACATCGCACCGAGGATCTTCCTACGGTGGAATACTTACCAAATATGGCTTAAGTATTAAAGATGCCTTCCAACTAATCGATACCCTGATTGATTTTGGCAAAGAAAATAAATTTCAGGGTATTGAATTAACACCGCCGCCAATAATTTATCACTTGCGTCCCAGTAATTACATAGATTTTGCGTTAGTGAAAAATGGTTTTGGTTATCGGAAGCGGGAAATTTCCAGTGTTATCCCGCTTACTTTTTCTGAATCAGATGTTTTGCAAACTTTTTCATCCGAATCTCGCAGAGCAGTCAGACGAGCTTTGAAACTTGGAGTGGAGGTTCGCGAAAGTGAAGACTATGAAGATTTCTACAAAATACTCAAAAGAAATTTAAAGATGAGACATAATGTACAACCGACTCATACTTTAGAAGAATTACTTCATTTGAGAGAAATTTATTCTGATCGGATTAGACTTTTTGGCGCTTATGCAAATGATGAATTGGTTGCCGGAGTGGTAATGTTTGACTGTAACGAACGTGTTGTGCTGGCATTTTATATTAGCCACAATGAAGATCGTCAACAATTCCGAGGCGTAAACTGCCTTTTTTATGAAATCATCAAATGGTCAATCCGCAATAATTTCGGTTATCTTGATTTTGGGATTTTTACTGTGGACATGGATCCTAATTGGGGATTGGGCAGGTTTAAGGAAAGTTTTGGCGCCCAGGGAATTTTTCGTGATACCTTTTTGAAATATCTGGATTAGAAAAATTGACAAACCACAGAGACGCAGGTCACAGAGTTTTTTATCCCTTTCTCTGTGAACTGCGGCTGTGGCATTAAAAAGAAACTCAATTGAAAATGAATATCCTCCACATCGCTCCATTCAATGTTGCCGGCGTACCGATCACATTTGTAAAAGCTGAACGTCAGCTTGGTTTTAACAGCCGGTTAATCACACTGGCAAAAAATCCACGTGGTTATGAAGAAGATATTTGCCTGGACTTACCGTTTTTAGATTTTAAGGGATTCACTAAATTTAAGCGGTTAATAGGGGGGAAATCCAGAACTGAAATAACCAACCAAGCGCCGCAACTCACCGAAATTCCTCAAAAATGGATCCCAAATAAAATAGAAAAATTATTCATTGTTTTTAGAGAACATTTCTGGAAATCAAAAATTGAAAATGTTTTAGACCAAATTAATATCGACCAGTTTGATGTAATTCAGTTAGACGGCGGAATAGGTTTTTACCGCAATGGCAGGGATATTCTCGAATTGAAGCGAAAAGGGAAAAAAATCATTTGCTGTTACACTGGCAGTGATTTACGTGTTCGCGGTGTTATCCCGCAGATTGATGCTGTGTCAGATTTGAATGTCAGTGTGGAATTTGATCATTTATCACTTCATCCCAAAATCAACCATGTTTTTTTCCCCTTTGATGCCTCCAATTTTAAACTGGTGGCATCTAAAAAAGATGGGAAAATCCATATCGGTCACTCTCCAACCAATCGTGCTGCAAAAGGTAGCGATGTCATCATTCCTGTAGTTAAGGAGTTAGAGAAGAAGTACCCGGCAAAATTAGTTTTAATAGAAAACTTACCTTACAAACAAGCCCTGGAATTAAAAGCTCAATGCCACATTTTTATTGACCAGTTGGGCGATCTTGGCTACGGCATCAGCGGACTTGAGTCATTAGCAATGGGTATTCCCACATGTTCCTGTCTTGCTCACGGATTTGATGAAAAATATCCTGACAATCCGTTTGTTGTTGTTGATGAAACGAATTTGGAGCAACGATTGGTTCAATTGATCAAAAATAAAGAGTTGCGTTATAAAAAAGGGGCAGAGGGGAGGGAGTGGGTGAAGCAATTTCATGATCCGATCAAGGTTGTACAACAAATTCGTAAACTGTTACTTGATGAATAATTTAAATTTTTCCCAATATGCTTAATAATTTTAATTTCCACACCATCCATATCGCTTCCCGAATGATTTTTTTTGACATTTTTGAACTGCCAGCTTCCCTGTCAGTAAATACGATGGGAATTTCTTTGATCTTAAAACCCCTTTTCCAGGCTTTGAAATTCATTTCAATTTGGAACGAATAGTGGCTGGATCGAATATCGTCTAAATCGATTGCTTCTAAAACTTCGCGACGGAAACATTTGTAACCGCCAGTGCCATCTTTAATGGGCATGCCGGTAATGATCTGGTTGTATTTATTAGCGCCAACGCTCAAGATCAGACGGGTGAGCGGCCAGTTAATCACATTCACACCATGGATATAACGAGAACCAATTACCAGGTCATGTTCCTTTATTGCTTTTAAAAAATTCGGGATTTCGTCCGGATTATGAGAAAAATCGGCATCCATTTCAAAAATATAATCGTAACCATTTTGTAACGCATATTTGAATCCTGCCACGTAAGCCGTACCTAATCCGGCTTTTTCCGGGCGCTTTAAAATATGAATGTTCGGCTTGTTTTTTAAAATAGCTTCTACAATACCCGCAGTGCCATCAGGTGAATTGTCGTCAACAACTAAAACATGAAGGTCTTTTATGCCAAGCAAAAGAATCCGTTCAATCAGAGATTCAATATTCTGCGCTTCGTTGTAGGTTGGAATTACGATAAGAGATTTCATTGATTCTTTTCCTTATGATTTCATTTTCCTGTATTGCCTTTTAAAAATGTTTAATCCCTCTTCAATGTTTGACAATTTTACACCAAGCTCGGTTGTGGCTTTAATTACATTAAAACCAGAACGCAGCGGCCGCAGCGCTGTTTGATTTAAATCGGAGGTGATAATTGGAGAGATGAAATTATCTTCAAGTCCAAAAACTTCTGCAATTTTTAATGCAAATTTATAACGGTCTATTATCTCACTGCCAGCTACATGGAATGTGTCCCATTTTTCTAATTCAATAATTTTTAAAATTGTTGCAGCTAAATCATCAGCCAGCGTTGGATTGCCAACCTGGTCTGTTACAATTTTAAGATTTTTATTTTCTTTTAAAGCTGATATAAGCCAGGTAACATAATTTGGTCTTACATTTATAGCAGCGCCATAAAGAACCATAGTGCGTACAATTGAATAATCCAGGTCAGATGCGTGCAAAACATTTTCGCTTGCTAACTTTGACTTCCCATAATAACCAAGCGGCGAAGGTGAATCGTTTTCCGAATATGGGCCATTCTTTCCATCAAAAATGTAATCTGATGACAAATGAACAATTTTGGTGCCGATTTTTCTTGCTGCATAAACAATGTTTTTTACGGCTTGTACATTTATTTTCCAACATTGTTCTTTCTTTTTTTCACAACCGTCAACGTCGGTCATTGCTGCTGTATTGATCAAATAATGGGGATAAAAATTTAATATCGATTCTGTCAGCAATCGCCTGTCAGTAATATCAAGCTTTTCATATTTAAAATTAATTTGTTTGTTGAATGGTTCCGGGTGTATATCGATACCAAGGATTGAAAATTTTGAGGCTGCCTGTTCAAGCAGTTTTTGTCCTAACAGTCCATTGATACCAGTAATAATAATATTTACCATAGAAACAAGCCTGTAGATATCTTCCTTTGAATTAATGTAATCGTAAGTTTATAATTTGCTGAACAGCTCAAATACTGCGAAAAATCAGAAATAGCTTGTATCGTTAAACCATGTTTTAAAGATTTTGTTTCAATATTATTGATATGGGTAAAAGATGTAGAAAATCAAAGAAATAGCCCCTAATATCCATGCGCCTAACTCAACTTCTCTGCCCCTGCCCGCAAAAAGTTTTACAATGGGATATGCAACCAATCCGGCAGTGATCCCGATTCCCAGGTTATAAGTGAAGCTCATTAATATGATAGTGCAAAAGGATGGAATAAGCTCAGTCATATCTGAAAAGTCAATTTTTTTAACCGAATCAATCATCAGAACTCCAACAATAATGAGCGCTGGCCCGTATGCACATTTGGGGACGGCAGTTAGGATTGGAGTGAAAAACAAAGCCAACAAAAATAAAATCGCCGTAACAAATGTAGTAAACCCGGTTCGTCCACCTTCTTCAATCCCTGCGGCAGATTCAATGTAAGTGCCGGTTGTTGTTGTCCCGCAGCATGCTCCGACAACTGTTGCCAGGGCATCGGCTAACATCGGTTTTTCAATTTCAGGAAGGTTGCCATCTTCATCAAGAAAATCAGCCCGGGCGCTGACTCCAATTAATGTCCCCATAGTATCCACAAAATCCATTAAAAATACGCTTAACAAAATTGGTAAAAATCCAATTGTCAGCACCTCTGCAAATTTAAACTGGAAAGCAATAGGGGCGATAGATGGCGGTATTGAGAAAAATCCATCAGGATAGATTACATCCGGCAAACTGAAACCGATTCCCTTCGCTGCATAAGCAAGAACTGTGGTCACCAGAATTCCAATCATGATCGATCCCTTTACTTTTCGGATCATTAGAATCCCCATCAAAAAGAAAGAGAATAACGCTAATAACACTTGTGGCGAGGTTAAATTCCCGATCATGACCGGTACAACATTGCCCGCCGTTGGTTCTTTAATAACGATACCGGTATCAATTAGTCCGATAAACGTTAAGAAAAGACCGATGCCGACTACAAAAGAATATTTTAATGAAGGCGGCACAGCATTTGCAAGCCAACTGCGAAGACCTAAAATTGTAATGACAACAAAAATAAGCCCGCCAATAAATACTGAAGTAATACCAGCCTGCCAGGTATATCCCAAGCTCAAAACCACCGTAAAGGCGATGAAAGCATTTTCACCCATGTAAGGTGCAATGGCAAAAGGACGTTTAGCGTAAAATGCCATGAGCATTGAACCAACGACAGCAGCGATAATTGTTGCCACAGTAGAAGGGCCTTTGGGGATGCCGGCGACCTCTAAAATCCCGGGATTGACGATGATAATATAAGACATAGTTAAAAAAGTCGTTATACCACCAACGATTTCGCGGCGATAGTTTGTGCCAAACTCTTCAAATTTAAAAAATTCTCGCATAACTGTTTCTCCTTATATAATTGGTTTTGTTTAAGTTCTATCTCAATTATAAAGTGAGTTTTAGTTGAAATTATTGTAAAGGTAACAGGGTAATTAGGTAATAGGGTAATTAGGTAAGAATGCAGAATATTTTTCGTTTTTATTGCCAAACACCCAGTCAATTGATTAACCTGTTAGCTAATAAACTAATTAGTGTCTGAACGAAAACTAGCAAAATCTAAAAATACACCTGTCATTGCGAGCGACGAAGGAGCGAAGCAATCTCCTGAATATTAAGCACTTATTAATGGGATTGCTTCGTCGCTCCGCTCCTCGCAATGACAAAAAAATGAGGGTTTTCGTTCAAGCACTAATTACCAAATTACCTTAATTTACTTCCTTTTTTCTTGAAGTCGATAAATTTTTGTTTAATTTCAGCATTTTGAAGTCCGAGAATTTGTGCTGCTAAAACTGCTGCATTAACTGCTCCTGCTTTCCCGATGGCACATGTTGCCACTGGTACACCGGAAGGCATTTGAACTATTGAGTAAAGCGCATCAACGCCATTCAATGCAGACCCGCTCAATGGTATGCCGATAACCGGCAATGTTGTATGCGCAGCAATTACACCAGGCAAATGAGCTGCCATTCCTGCTCCGGCAATGATTAGTTTAAATCCGTTTACTTCAGCCTCTTTCGCAAATTGAGCTGTCTCGTCTGCGGTACGATGAGCCGAGAGAATGTGTTCATCGTAACCAATTCCGAAGTGTTCCAAATGTCTCGTACATTCTGACATCACAGGTTTATCCGAAGTGCTGCCCATTATTACAGCGACTAATTTTTGGATTTCCATATAGTTTATCCTTATGAATTTATTTGAAATATATAATATACAAAAATATATGAAAAATGCAAGTGGAGAAAATGAGTAATGTAGATTTTTATTCTTTGTGCACCCTCGGGCATAAAAACCTTGGTTGCAATTGCGTTATTTGGAAAAAAAGAATTTAACCACGAATTACACTAATTATCACGAAATATTAGTGTTTGTAATTCGTGCAATTAGTGTAATTCGTGGTTTCTTTTAAATTTATTTAGCGAAAATCATTTTTTGAGTTTGTGAAAAATAACCAGAAGAGAAACGATACAAATAGATCCCATTACTAATAGTTCTTCCGTGTTTATCTTTTCCATCCCAGGTGCATGAATGAATGCCGGCTGATTTGAAACCATTCAATAGCTCACGCACTAAATGTCCATTTAGATCATAAATGTCTAAAGTGATATTCTCGTTTTCCGGAATTTCAAAAGTGATGGTTGTATTGGGATTAAAAGGATTGGGGTAATTTTGAAGCAGCTTATATTTTGATGGATTAAAAATTGTTACATCTAGTACTTGTGAAAGAGTGCTTGTTCCATCTGTGTCTATTTGTTTCAGGCGGTAAAAGTATTTCCCGGCAGGCAGGGAAGTATCTGTGTATTTATAACTGAACGGCAAAGATGTTGTGCCTTGCCCATGGATGAAAACAATTTTTGAAAAATTGATATTGTCTCCACTACGTTGTATTTCAAATCCGAAGTTGTTGCTTTCGCTTTCGGTTCTCCAATTTAAATCAACTGAGTTATTTTTAACATGAGCACTAAACGAAGATAATTCAACAGGGACTTCTCCTGTACTGGTAAGATCATGCTCTACATTATTACCGCTAAA
>JADHVV010000257.1 GCA_016783825.1 Candidatus Zhuqueibacterota bacterium
AGTCTTATGTAGATACCAATATTAAAGGGACTTTGAATATTCTTTTAAGTGCAAAAAAACTAGGTATTGAAAAAATATTAGTGACTTCTACTTCTGAAGTTTATGGGACCGCTAAATATACTCCTATTGATGAAAAACACCCATTTCAAGGTCAGTCACCTTATAGCGCAAGCAAAATTGGTGCAGATCGACTTGCGGAATCATTTTATCGATCATTCGGCCTCCCGGTTTGTCTGGTAAGACCCTTCAACACCTACGGACCGCGGCAATCGGCTAGGGCTATTATTCCTACCATCATTACCCAAATCATTTCAGGTAGTGATGAAATACACCTTGGCAACCTGGCACCGACAAGAGATCTAAATTATGTAAAAGATGTCGTTCAGGCCTTTGCAGCTATAGCAAAATGCGATGCCGCCGTAGGTGAGGAAATCAATATTGCTTCATGTGCCGAGATTTCAATAGGTGAACTTGTACACAAACTGATAAATATCCTAGGCGTTGATGTCCGGATTATAACAGATGAACAACGAATACGTCCGGAAAATTCTGAGGTGTACAGGTTGTTGGGTGATAATAAAAAAATCATTTCTATGACTAATTGGAGACCGCAAACTGATCTTGATACCGGTTTAAAAAAAACTATCAAATGGCTTAAAAGGTCAGAAAATCTGGCTAGGTACAAGGCCTTGATCTATAATGTTTGATTAAACATTTTTTGTAATTTTATGAATATCCTAATTACAGGTGCTCTGGGGTTTACAGGTCAATATCTTGTTAGTTACTTAAGAAAGCTAAATAAGAGTGATGTTATTTTTCTTTCAGATATAAGAAGTGATGTAAAAGATGAAAATATAATTTATTGTGATATATCAAATCGCAAGAATGCTCGAAATTTAGTTAGTAATGTATCTCCAGATGTAATCTTTCATCTTGCAGGTACATTTAAAAATGATTTCAAGATTGATGTCAAAACAAATGTCGTCACTTCACAAAACATTCTCGATGCAGTAAAGGAATTGGGTATTAATTGTAGAGTTCTTTTGATAGGTAGCGCAGCAGAATACGGTTTTATTAAGAAGCATGAAAACCCCATTAAAGAAACTCATCCTTTAAGGCCCGCCAGCATCTATGGCTTGTCAAAGGTCTACCAGACATATCTCATGAAATACTATTGTACTGTACATCAATCGGATATTATCATGGCCAGGCCATTCAACATTTATGGAAAAGAAATGTCAGTACGACTTTTTTGTGGAAAACTTTATCATCAAATAGATAAATTTAAAAATAATGAAATACGGACGATTAAAGTTGGAAATTTGGAAAATGAACGTGATTACATACATATTGAGCAAGTAGTACAGTACTATGTTAATATCATGAATAATGGGTTGCAAGGTGAAATCTATAATGTTGGGACTGGCGTCCCGATGAAAACTAAAGTATTGTTAAAAATTGTATTGAGGGAGGAAGATTTAGATATGAGCATTATCGAGGAAACTGAAACAGAGCGACTTAAATCTTATGATGTTCCGCAGATATATGCAGATATCACTAAACTAAAACAGTTAATTTGATGGAGAATGCATATGATTAAGGAAATCAATTTTGGCAACATAAAGATTGGTGAAAACAAACCACCTGTCACTATTGCTGAAGCGGCAGTTGAGCATCTTGGTAGCGTCAAGGTGGCCATGAGAATGGCTGAAACAGCAAAGGAAATCGGTGCTGATATAATTAAGTATCAGATGCACCTGCCAGATGAAGAAATGATACCCGATGTCATAAAATTCTGGGGGGGCAGTCTCGATGAAATCTTGGAGAACTATAATCTTACTAACGATGACCATAAACTACTAATTGATTATTGCCGTGAATTAGGCATCCAGTATCTCTGCACTCCCTTTTGTTCTGAAGCTGTAGATGTACTGAATGATCTTGGAGTAGATGCTTTTAAGACAGGTTCCGGTGAATTGACCAATCTTCCCATGATGGAAAGAATTGCTAGTACTGGCAAACCAGTCATTGCTTCGACAGGTATGTGCACTATTGAAGAAATTGAAGAGACAGTACATTGTCTTAGGGACAAGAATGCTACCTTCATGATTATGAATTGTACCTCAATCTATCCCTCGCCCTATGAAACCATTAATTTGAATTTAATCCCAGTATATAATAATAAGTACAATGTGCTAGTGGGTCATTCAGATCACACACCTGACATCTGGACAGCACTTGGAGCGGTGGCTGTGGGAGCAAAGGTTGTTGAAAAACACTTCACGCTTAATCGTGCATTGAAAGGTCCGGACTACGAGGTTTCTCTGGAACCGGTTGAATTCAAGATGATGGTGGATGCAATCAGGAAAATTTATGCTGCACTGGGCTCTGAAAAGCAGATTCATGAAGATGAACTCATAGTCAGAGACTGGGCTCATCATTCCGTAGTTACGATAGCTGATATTTCGGAAAACACCTTACTGCAAAAAGAGATGATCAGTGTGAAACGGCCCGGACGGGGTATCCCAGCAAAATATCTTGAAGATCTCCTGCAATATAAAACAACAAGAGCTCTGAAGAAGGATTCTATACTTCAATGGAAAGACGTTACGAATAAATTTTAATATTGACTTATTCAGTCAACAACTAATAGATATAATTTACATTCAGTTTATTCGTTTTTCATGAAACCAATATTTAAGTTAGTTAATAGAATATCAGGCTTTTGTTGTTGATGGTTCAATTATACAATTTTATGCCCCATTCACACAGGAATAGTGTGCTGTAGATTAGTACGAAATACTGTGAACTGGGAAAAAATATAGACAGTGCTCACGCTCAAAGAGATATTAATCGGTAAATTTTGTATCCACTGTTCAAATTATGGTTTGATTGAAAATAGTGATATAGCAGTTGAAGAATATGAGTGATCCTAATAGATTTATATTATTTAAAAATCTTCGTTACCTTTTTGGAATGGTGAATCCTCGATATAAAGTGATTTCATATCGCGGGGTAAAGCTGGATATACTAGACCTGCTGGTGAGTTCACTGTACTTAGCAGCTATTCAATCACAATATAAGTCAATTTATGAAGTCATACCTTTTCGCATCCTGCCTGTAAGAAAGAAAATCAGTCAATTCCCTAAACGTCTATGGGCTCATCTGGAATATATTCTTCAAGAAAGGAAGCGAAGTAAACTAGTTCAGTTGAACAAGACCCAAAATACAAAAGCAGATATTGTATTCTGGCCTGTGGAACCCACACATCTGGATCAGCAGATTCCAGTAGCAAAGATTCTTACTGAGAAAGGTGTTCAATTCAATTTTATAACAAACCAGATTAAGGTATATAAAAATATACGGCAGGAAGGTTTTAATGCACAATTTATTGATATAAAACCGTATTCAATTCCACTTAACAATTTTGATATTATTGATCTCCGTGATCAAATCGATAAAGATAACTTTAAGGGTTCTGCACCGATTATTGACAAAAAAGTTGTTGATTTTGTTTCTTTCACAATTGGTAATATGCTTGATATTGTTTCAATGCTTATTTGTTACATATTTGAATTTATAGATATGGTGAAACCGCGAATCATTGTAGTTGGCAATGATCTTACATTGGAAGGACGTGTTGCGACAAGAATATGTCAGGCAATAGGGATAAACTGTGCTTGTATAATGCACGGCAGTATAGAGGGCGAACTCTGGCACGGTTTACATATTGTTGATAATTATTTTGTGTATGGTCAACTAGCTAAAGACTATTTGGTTTCTCTTGGAATACAACCCCAGAATTTAATAGTGTCAGGGGCTCCATATATTGACCGATTAAATGTAGCAAAAAAATCAGTTCATCCAATGCTAATGAAAAAACTACGTTTAAAAAATGATGATGGATTTGTATTATTAGCTTTATCCCAGCCGGGTTACTGTCCTTCTTATGAACATTTCAATTGTATCGTTGAGAGCGTAGTAAAACTTTCTGCTCATAAACCTGAAATTAATATAATTGCCAAGCTGCATCGAGGAGATAACAAAAAGAACTATAGAAAAATCAAGCGCCAATATCCAGATAATAGATTACATGTTGTTGAAAACGGCCGCAAAGGTTACCCCCAGAATATATTTGACTGGCTAAACGGATGTAAATTGGCTATTACAGGTGCATCAACTGTTGCACTTGAAGCTATGTTGATGAATGTACCTGTTATCACAGTAGATTATATGAATGAGTATCGTGGGGTAGACTTTATAGAGATGGGGACCACGATTCATGTAAAAACTGAATCTGAACTTTTTGAAGCGATACAGAATGTGCTCCATTCATCAAATAAGTATAAAGATGTTATGAGAAAAGCTCAACAATATATCAATACTTATTTTTACAAACCGAACGGAAGAGCATCAGAGAGGATCGCGGATTATTTGGCTCATATCGTTATGGAACCCATATAATGTGTTTTCTAACTGTGCATGAAAGGATGGTCAGGAAAGTTAAAAAGCGCTAATTTCATTAGAGAGCTTTTCCTTTTATGAAGCATATATTAATTATTGACCATACAGCCGCTTTAGGTGGAGCTGAATATAGTTTAGAATCCTTGGTCAAAAGCATGGATTCAAATCGGTATCAATACACGGTTGCTTTGCCTGGTCCAGGGCCATTTGCAGACCGATTAAAAAATATAGGTATACAGGTAAATTTCGTAAGATTGGAAAGCTGGCGCTGGTGGGTAAGAACGCAAAAACAATTGTTCAAATTTTTTATTACCCTGCCCTACCAGGTAATCAGCCTGTTCCGGTGGATATTATATCTAAAAAACACTAAACCAGATATTGTTCATTTAAACATTAATCGCCTCATTGAACCTGTGATTGCCTCTAGAATTTTAAGAATACCAAACGTAATGCATTTTCGTGATATTCCCAGCCGAATCGACTCACACTTTATTTTGGGTATGCCAGTTTTTTACAAAATAATGAAACTTGCGGATGTATGGATTGCAAACTCAGAAGCAACTTATAACGATATTAAAAAAAAATTTAATAAAAACCTTTTTTTGGTTCCAAATGGTATTGATTTAGACCTGTTTGACAGATTGGCTGGAATTAATAGTAATGTAAATAAATGTGAAAACTCAAAAATAAAAATTGCAATGGTAGCTTTGCTTGTTCCGTGGAAAAACCATATGGGATTATTAAAATTAGCGTCAATTGTAACTAAGC
>JADHVV010000258.1 GCA_016783825.1 Candidatus Zhuqueibacterota bacterium
AACAGACATTATTACCGCCCCAGAGTTCAGTATTAAAAGCTATTTTTCTTGGTGATAAATATGGATTATCTAATGAATTAAAAGAAAAATTAAATATTAGCGGTACAAGACATATTGTAGCTATATCAGGAATGCATATACCCATAACGCTATAGCTACAGTTTGAGAATAAAAAAATCTAGTTAGGCCAAACTAGGGCACAAGCGATGGCGGGGTAATTATTTATAAATAGGTATATAAATACAGTGAATACAACAAATCTAGATTTTGATAATTAATAAGAACGTCTATATAGGCGTTCTCTGATGATTATTATTTGAATATACATCAAGACCTTAGCTTGACATATTTCATAAAAAGTAGTTATTATATAATTGAAAGAAGGTTTATATTTATAGAAATCAATAAATATAGATATTGAACATTAAAAATTAAATAATTCTGAAAAACATAGAAATAGGAGGCTCTAAAATGAAAAGAGAAGAATTACTTGCCTATATTTGGGAAGAAAAAAGAGAAAAAGTAATTGGTGGTGGAAGTTATCCTATTGGCATAAGTATTACGATAGAAAATCTTAATTTTCATTGGCATACTGTCATCTACGGAATTTTGTCAGCATTAATGAAAAATCCAAAACAGGCTTTAGAATGGTCTCGACATTGGGGAAGAACGATGGTTTGGCTTCATCCAAATAAGTCTCTTTCTTTTAAATTCACCGAGAAAAAAAGCCCCGAAGAAAAACTAGGAGTATTGGTTGATACTGAAAGTATTATTAATCCTGTAGAATTTCTTAATTTCCATTATAATATTGGACATTTCAAAATTTTATTGAATTGGCGTCGTTTATCATTAGAAGGTGCTATTTTGCAGGTGTCAAGAATGGTAGATGAACTAGTTTGGTGTAATTTTCTTAAACTTAAAAAACATAAGATTAATAAGCTTAGTGAAATCGATATTTATATTGATGCATTGAATGAAGTCTGGAGAAGCGGAATTCTTGTTGAATACTTGCCAGAACGTCAGATTTTAGACATGAAAAGAAAAAATATGTCTTTGCCTGTACGTATTTATGGTAACGTTCGTAAGAACAAAAAAGTTCCAAAAGTAATTGGCGCTGTTGTCATTCCACAATCTAAGACAGATGATGAATTGAGCGATTGCAAAGAAACCTTGAAAGATCAGCAAGAAGAGATATTATCTGTGATCGATGGAAGCCAGAGCCAATTAAGAACATATCCCGTATTGTCTACAACAAGTATTCACAACAAGGAAAGCTGTATTTGTACAGCGATTATCTTGGCAAAAAAACTCCACACAGGACATCTTCTATTATTGGGTTTTGCTGATTTAGTCAGAAGAGTAATTGGTTCTAATCGTCCATTATATTTAGAGTCTAATGATAGTGGTAAAAGAATCTTTGCTTTAATAAACAGGATGATGGAGGAATATAAATCTTCAGCGGAATCAGTTATTTCGTCGTTGGTTAATAGAAGGTATAGTCCTGAAGAAATCGATTTTTGCTATAGAACTAGGCGTGAACAGGCAGAAACTTTCCAAGAAGTTCAAAAGAAACTGAAACGCAATAAATTTAATTTGTTAGCTGTTATGAATGAGAAGGTAGAACGAGATTTAAAGTTGTATGGCTTTAAACAGGTCAGTATCATTCCTGATTCAATTTGTTTACAAAAACACGATGAACTTATTGAATTAGTAAAAGAGCAACAATGGAAAAGGAATTTAGGTTTTCGATTTGTTAAATACATCCAAGGCAAACACAAAAAAATGGCAATTCTAGAAAAGAGAAGCGTTCCAACGGCCAGTGCAATACGTGCGGCATTTGTGAATACGGTATTATCGCTCAATAAAGTAGATGCAACACCTATATTTATTGATGCTGATCCTAGTGTTGTACAGGCATGTGATTTGTTAGGATTAGTTTATGGAAAAAACTTGCTTAGACTGGAAGGGGCGGCTATTGGCTTTGAAATGAAAATTGGATCAGGAACAGCTGGCAATGTTATATCAGCAGAATTCTTATATAGATTATTTTGCAAAGAATTTTCTGAGAAAAGATATCCAAATTTCTTTCTTTCAGTTGTGACATTTTTTCTATTAACTAGATACGCTACAGCAAAAGCACATAAAGAACAGGCATTAGCAAAAGGCCATCCTATAGGGGTTTCATTCTATGATTATAAAAACAAACAAGCATTATTGAATGATTTTCTGTTGTGTGCGAAAGAATTATTAATATATAATAATTCAATTAAAAAAGCAAAGCAAAGTATCAACTCTCTAATCTCTAAAGGATATAAAGGTATAGAATTCAAAGAAGGAAGAGATAATAAGAAGAATAAAATGTTTCTGACTCGATTAGAAAAAATTGGTGCAGAAAAAATTTTCGATCAAATTTTTCCAACTCCAAAAGCAGAAAGTGTATCAAATCCATTACGACAAGTACGAGAGGCAATTCATCGGCAGCACAGTGCAGACGATTCTCAATTAATTGATCGAATTATTATCGAATTAATTATTCATGGTCACGACACAGTGGGAGAATTAAGCAACATTTTATTATCTAAAAGATTAATTCATAAACCAATTCCGGGAGGTAAAAACCAAAAATTATCTTGCATTTTTGTGGAAAATCTAAAGTCACGTGGATATGGTGCTAATGTAGAAGAAATTATTAATCATATCCTTTCTTATTTAAACGGAGATTTTTGCCTATTAAAGAAAAAATGTATTTATTTCGAAATTCTAGAAGATATCATTGCATTTACGGATGATGTTATTTCGCTTGATAACACTAGTGTAAAAATTATACAAAAGGCATTATCAGTCTGTATCAAGAAATTAAACTTTAGTTAAAAGGAGGTGTTGTATGATATGGGACAAGAAAGCCCAATTAATCTATCCGAGAAAAGTTTTTATTTTTGAAAGAGAATTTCCTTCACCAAGAGGTTATCCCATCGGCGGTTTTATACAGGCCACTTATTTTTTTAAGGATAAGGTGATACAAATATCACCATCCTTAATAAATAAACTACAACCCTGTTTTAATCGCGCAATCAATAAGTGGATTATAACTTCTAGTAATGATGACATTAATAAATCTTTTCTTTATCAAGAGGTTATCAGGCTAGCTATAATAATCAGTTCTGGCGACTGTAGCCCAGAGGAATGGATATTAAAGTTTCCTAAATTTGATCAAGAAAATTGTGGCTTGATGGAATGCGACAATCTAAAATTTCCCTATTGGACACTTGGGTTAATAAAAGGATTGTCGTTAACTGATTTCCGAATTAAAGTTAAAAAATCAACGGGCAATAAAGAATTTGACGAGTTGGATAGGCTATATCAATCCTTAATTGATTTTATGGCAAAATTTCATCAGCGTACGATATTGTCAAATACAAGAAATTACTTTTCTAGGTTTGATTTAACAAATTCTTCTCTTCGTCTATATTACAGAAACAGATTAAAGGACTTAAAGTTGTGTTTAGAAAAATTAATAGAATCGGATGTTTTAAAGAAAGATCAAATTCGACTTTTGATTCAATTAGCTGATTATTTTATTCACAGACTAGAAGAAATAGTATCTGACAATGAGGAAATTTCTCTCACGCATGGAGATTTTAGGAGAGATAATATCATTGTTCAACCAAATAAAAAAATTGCGTGGTTACTGGATTTTGAACAAGGTCTTTTGGGTGGTGATTGGTTAGTAGATCTTTGGAAATTCTGTTTTTTTTCTGGCATCAAGAGTGGAGAACAAAAATTAGTCCATCTATATTGTAAGCAAAGAGAGGAAATGGGATGGTCCATCCCTCCAGTAATGTCAGATTCACTAAGTCGCAGTTACCGACTATTAGAAGAGAGAATTGACCTATTGCGTTATGATCTTTTCGTTTCTTTTCTAATATTACGCTATTTAATGGGTTGGCATTTCATGGAGGCTAAAGACCTTAGTGGACGAAAGATACGAGGAGATCAATTTGCTATTAATTTATTAAAAGGAGTAATTAAACGGAGGTTAAATACATAAAAAAAGCCCAACCGAAGTAAGACTGGGCTTTTTTATATTCTATAAATTCTCTTTTATATTTTTTATTCTGGATATAATCTCTTCTCTTGTTAAGCGTTTATGTATTTCATGAGGTTTTGAATTATTGAGTTTATTGAAGGGACTTTCTTTCTCATCTTTGAATCTAAGTATTAAATGAAAATGCAAATGAGGGATTATTTGTCCTGCTGTTTCGCCAACATTGGTAAATAAATTAATGCCATCGTATTTATATGTCTTTTTTAAAGATTTCGAAATCTTTTTTAATATTTTAAAAAAATCTTTAATTTCTAACTCTGTTAAATCCAAAAAACTATCAATATGTTTTTTGGTCACAATCATAACATGTCCTTTTGTTAAAGGGCTTCTAGAGTGGATTATGTGAAAATTTTTATTTTGACAGATTATTTGATGTTTAAAACTTTCAATTCTGCAAAATTGACAATGATTATTCATAATATTAGTACGATGAATCTATTATTATGATAACATTTTAGAGTGAATATTTCAAACAGAACGAGTATAAGAAATTAATTGTAAGATTCAAGATTGGATCGATAAAAACCCCTTCAGTTCAATAAGTAAGTGCAACACTGAATGATTTTCATGTTATTATATACTTAATGACTAAATCCAAAATTCTCATCTATCTCTGCCTTTCCTTTATAATCATAATCTTAATCATTTCCTTATTAAATGGTTTTGGAACAGAATCAGAAAAAGTTAATCAATATTATAATCAAGAAGTTATTTTAGAAGGAATCATTATTAATGAACCAGAACAAAGAATTAATCAACAGAAATTTGTGATTAAAACCGAGAGAATAGATTCTTCGGCTTCGCCTCAGAATGACAAGGGGGCTACGCCTCAGAATGACAATAAAAATAGTCATCCTGAGCAAAGCGAAGGATCTAATATCGTTAGAATAAGAGTTTTAATTACTACTGAATTGTATCCAAAATACAAATATGGCGATAAATTAAAAATCAGCGGGATCTTAAGAGAACCTGCTGTTTTTGATGATTTTGATTATCGAGCTTATCTGGCTAAGGATAAAATTCATTTAGTTATATATTATTCACA
>JADHVV010000070.1 GCA_016783825.1 Candidatus Zhuqueibacterota bacterium
TAGATTCATTAGAAAACAAAAATTTTAATAAATTTTTGGAGTTGGTGAATAATTCAGGTAACTCTTCAAATAAATGGCTGCAAAATAGTTATACAATTAAAAATCCACGGGAGCAGGGAATCAATATTGCACTGGCTGTTACTGAAAATTATTTAAAAAAAAATGGTGAAGGAGCATGTCGCGTTCATGGAGGCGGTTTTGCCGGAACGATTCAAGTATTTTTACAAAATAAATCAGTAAATGAATATGTAGGTTTAATGGAAAATGTTTTTGTGGAAGGTTCGGCTCAGGTTTTAAATATCCGTTCGTTGGGCACGATTCATGTTAATTCTTAAATTGTGAAAAAAATAACCGCAGAGAAGAAAAGAGTTGAATGAAAAATATTAATTCAAGAATTAAAACGAATAAGAAAGGACACGATCGCAGGGATAGTACAATACATTTGAAAAATCACGCAAAAACGCAGAGACGCAAAGTAGCCGCAAAGAATTTAATAGTGAATCCATTATTTATTTCAACTATGGATTCCCGCTTAAAACATGCGACCGAAGGAAGTGCCTGTGGTGCGGGAATGACATACCTGAATAGTTAGAATATTTTTAGGTTTTTCTTTGCGTAACCTTTGCGGCTTCGCGTCTTTGCGTGAGAAATATTTGTACACGTGATCGGTTACATTAAATCATTTAAATTATTTAATAACTTTTTTAATCAAATCGCGATGGAGGAAGAATGGCTTTTGAATTACTCGATTGGATCGTTGTTTTATTCTACTTCTTAATTATTTTTGGCATTGCCTGGTGGGTAATTCGTCAACAAAAAAACACTTCTACTGATTATTTTTTGGCAGGCAGGAATCTTGGCTGGTTTGTGGTTGGAGCTTCAATTTTTGCTTCAAACATTGGATCGGAGCATCTCGTGGGTTTAGCCGGTTCAGGAGCTACCGATGGTGTAGCCATGGCGCATTATGAGCTTCATGCCTGGTGTTTGCTGGTGTTAGGCTGGATAATGGCGCCTTTTTACATGCGTTCAAAAGTATTTACCATGCCTGAATTTTTAGAGAAACGTTTCTCACCCACGGCGCGCACTGTTCTTTCAGTCATTTCTCTCGTGGCGTACGTACTTACCAAAATTGCCGTTGGTATTTTTGCCGGCGGAATCGTTTTTAGTGTTTTGCTGCCGGACATTAATTTTTTAGGGATGAATAGTTTTTGGGCCGGTTCTATTCTTGTGATTGTTTTAACAGGTGTTTATACAGTTCTCGGTGGCTTGCGAGCCGTTGCCTATACTGAAGCTTTGCAAACAATTGTACTTATTTTCGGTTCTATTCTGGTAACAATCTTTGGTTTGCAGGCGCTTGGAGGCTGGGGAGAATTACGAAACATTTTAGGCCCGGAAATGTTCAACCTGTGGAAACCGTTAGTGCCGCATGGTGTCGAAGCAACCTGGGCGCCGGTCAGGGAAACCGGTCGTATGGCGTGGTACTTTAATGATAATTACCCCTGGATAGGCATGCTGTTTTGCGCACCAATTATTGGACTCTGGTATTGGTGTACCGATCAGTATATTGTACAGCGGGTTCTCGGGGCGCCCGATGAACGGGAAGCCCGGCGTGGTACTATTGCTGCTGCTTTTTTGAAATTGCTGCCGGTCTTTATTTTTATTATTCCCGGAATGATCTCTTTTGCCCTGGCAAAAAGCGGACAGTCACAAGCAATTCAAAATGTTTTGTTTAATGCAGATGGAGAACTTATTCGTGAAAAAGCTCAGCAAGCATTTCCACTGCTGGTAGCGAATATATTGCCTGTTGGTATACGAGGTATTGTGGTGGCAGGTTTGTTAGCAGCTTTAATGAGTTCTTTGGCAGGTGTGTTTAATGCTTCTTCCACTTTGTTTACCATGGATTTTTATTCCAAATTTAAACCAAAAGCATCCCAGCAACAATTGGTTTGGATGGGACGCATTGCCACAAGTGTCATGGTTTTAATTGGTCTGCTATGGATCCCGGTGATTCAGGGCGGTAAGGGATTGTATGATTATCTGCAGGGTGTACAGGCTTATTTAGCGCCGCCAATTTTCGTTGTCTTCTTTTTCGGTGTTTTTATGAAGCGGCTCAACGCCAAAGGTTGTTTGGCTGCTTTGATCACAGGCTTTGCCATGGGGTTATTAAGATTAGCGGTTGATACACCGGTCAAGCTTGGAGATTTTGCTTATCAAAATGGTTCATTTTTATGGATCATAAATAATACCTTTTTTCAGTATTACAGTTTGCTGATATTTATAGTTTGTGTCATTGTGATGATTGTTGTTAGTTACATGACAGAAGCGCCGGCTTACGCTAACCTCAATGGATTAACTTATGGTACATTGAGTGCAACAGACCGTGAACAATCACGATCCAGTTGGACTATTGGTGATGTGATTTCTTCTGTACTGGTGATAGCAATTATTATTGCTGTGTACTTATTTTTTAGAGGATAAAATTAATTATTGCCCAAACTATTTGGGATTAATAAAGAATTTTTGTAACTTTCAAGAAACTTGATTTTTTTCATATGTCATTCCCGAAATCTTTAATCGGGAATCCATTTTTTATTAACAAAGTGGATGCCCGATAAAAACATTCGGGCATGACAATTTGAAAATGTTCAAGTTTCTGATATAAAATTAGATTCGTGCTTTATACGAATCTCTTACACTATTCAGTCCATTCTTTAATTACTGTCTTTCTGAACGAGGGAGGGGATTTGGGAAGATGGGAAGTGAAGAATCTCCCTGTATACTGAAAAAATGTACAAAAATTGTCGAGATTCTTCGGTCTCCCGCTGGAGCGGGATCCCTCAGAATGACTTTTCTTGGCTACGCTGAATAGTTACGTATTTTTTTCACACACAGATCAAAAACTCATGCGAAAATTTAAATGGTTTCTATTGCGTGTCTTTTTGATTTGTGTGAGTATTTTTAATATGCGGTTTTGACGCAAAGCAAATTTAAGAAAAGTATAAATTAAAATTGAGGTAATGATTATGTCTAATGTGAAAGAATTGAAAATGAACTCTCCAGTGAAGCGATTGAGAGGATCTTTACCGAAAATTGGCATACGACCCGTCATCGATGGTAGGCGAGAAGGTGTTCGCGAATCATTGGAAGACCAGACCATGAATATGGCAAAAAACGCAGCTAAATTTTTAACCGAAAACCTTCGTCATCCAAATGGACTGGAGGTAGAATGCGTTATTTCGGATACGTGTATTGGCGGAGTTGCAGAAGCTGCCGATTGTGCTGAAAAATTCAACAGGGAAGGTGTTGGCGTTTCATTAACAGTAACTCCTGCCTGGTGCTACGGAACAGAAGTAATGGATACAGATCCTTTGCTTCCAAAAGCTGTCTGGGGATTTAACGGAACAGAACGACCGGGAGCAGTTTATCTGGCAGCAGCGCTTGCCGGCTACAGCCAAAAAGGATTGCCGGCATTTGGTATTTATGGAAAAGACGTGCAGGATAGAAACGACACAACGATTCCGGATGATGTGAAAGAGAAATTATTGTCTTTTGCCAAAGCCGGATTAGCTGTTGCTGAAATGAAAGGAAAATCCTACTTATCGCTTGGTGGTGTTTCCATGGGGATTGCCGGTTCAATTGTGAACCAGGATTTTTTATTGGATTACCTTGGTATTCGAACAGAATCCGTAGATATGACAGAATTTATCAGAAGAATGGATGAAAAAATTTACGACAAAGAAGAATATGAAAAGGCATTAAATTGGGTAAAAGAAAATTGTCCCGAAGGTGAAGATACAAATTCTCCTGATAAACAGAGCTCTCGTGAACGTAAGGATAAAGAGTGGGAAATGATCGTGAAAATGACGATGATTACCAGGGACATGAAAATTGGTAATCCTAAATTAGAAAAAGTTGGCTTTGGGGAAGAAGCGCTCGGCTATAATGCTATTGCCTCTGGTTTCCAGGGACAGCGTCAGTGGACTGACCATTTTCCTAATGGTGATTTTTTAGAAGCAATGCTCAATTCATCTTTTGACTGGAATGGTATTCGCGAAGCATTCATTGTGGCAACTGAAAATGATTTTCTGAATGGGATTACCATGTTATTCGGTCATCTTTTAACTGACACAGCACAAATATTTTCAGATGTACGAACCTATTGGAGTCCTGATGCCATAAAACGAGTTACTGGAAAAACTTTATCCGGAAAAGCAAACGATGGCATTATTCACTTGATAAATTCCGGTTCAACAACATTAGATGGAACCGGTCAGCAGTCAATAAACGGCGCGCCGGCAATGAAACCATTCTGGGATATTTCTCCTGATGAAGCAGGCAAATGTCTCGATGCCACTCGTTGGTGTCCGGCAGAATTGGAATATTTTAGAGGTGGTGGATTTTCCTCGCAGTTTCTGTCAAAAGGGGAGATGCCCGTAACAATGTCCCGCGTAAATTTAATCAAAGGCATTGGCCCTGTTCTGCAAATTGCCGAAGGATACACGGTGGATATTCCCGCCGATGTTCACGAAATTCTGAACAGGCGAACCAGCCCAACCTGGCCCACAACATGGTTTGCACCAATTTTAAATGATGAGGGTCCATTTAAAGATGTCTATTCTGTGATGGCAAATTGGGGCGCTAACCATGGTGCGATCAGCTATGGACATATTGGCGACAAACTGATCACCCTGGCTTCAATGCTGCGGATTCCCGTAAATATGCACAATGTTTCTGAAGATCGCATTTTCAGACCCAGCGCCTGGAGCGCATTTGGAACGCAAAATTTGGAAGGCGCAGATTACCGGGCTTGTGAGAATTTTGGGCCGCTTTATGGGAAGATATAGTCGCTGGTAAATCTATAAAAAAATAACCACGAATTACACTAATTGCACGAATTATGATTTCTCAAATTTTATGAAAAAATATTTATTCAGCTAATCCAAACATTATTAAAAAAATTAAAATCTCCCACAGAATTGGAATCTTCGGCAGATTTCTATTATTGATTGATTCGCCGAAGTAGAACTGTCATGGAAAAAGAATTTAATTTTATTTCTGTGGGAGAAAAAAGTTACTCATGAATAGCAGCAATAAAAATTATTAGTGAAATTAGTGTAATTCGTGATTGTTGCATATGCTACAAATAGTGGTTTGTTTTTTTCATTTATAAGAACCTTGAAAGGTGTATCAAGATGTCATCATCAAAATATTTAGCCTTTGATTTCGGTGCTTCGAGCGGGAGAGCGATACTGGGATCAATTTCAAACAAAGGAATATCCCTTGAAGAAATCCATCGTTTCACTAATCAACCTGTTGATTTACTCGGACATATTTATTGGGATTTCCCCTATTTATTTGATGAACTGAAAAAGGGTATTTCACTAACGGTAAAAAAAGGTATAAAAGATATAAGTGGAATTGGCATCGATACCTGGGGAGTTGATTTTGGATTGATCAGCAAAGATGATCAGCTTCTGGGAAATCCATTTGCATATCGGGATTCCAGAACTGATGGAATTATGGAGCGAGCTTTTGAGTTAATGAACAAAGAAAAAATCTATTCCTACACCGGTCTGCAATTTCTTCAATTCAATTCCATTTTTCAATTATTTAGTATGGTTGACGAGAATAATTCTTTGCTCAAAGTTAGCGACCGGTTACTATTTATGCCCGATCTTTTTAATTTCTTTTTGACCGGTGAAAAAGTATCCGAATACACAATCGCATCCACATCTCAATTATTGAATGCTGAAAAAAAAGAATGGGAAAAAGCCATATTCGATGCGCTCAACTTGCCAGTTGAGATAATGCCGGAAATAATAAAGCCAGGATCAGTTATTGGGAAATTATTGCCTGGGATAAAAAGTGAAACCGGTATTTCTGAAACAGACGTTATTGCACCCGCCTGTCATGATACCGGCAGCGCTGTTATTGCAGTACCGGCTACAACAAAAAATTGGGCGTACCTGAGTTCCGGAACATGGTCGCTAATGGGGATTGAAGCAGAACAGCCAATAATAAGTAAAGACACGTTGGATAATAATTTTACAAATGAAGGGGGCGCAAACAACAAAATTCGATTTTTAAAAAATGCTGCCGGTTTATGGTTATTGCAACGCTGTTTGTCCGTTTGGAAAGAAGAAAAGAAAAACTACCAGTTTGAAGAGTTGTTTAACCGTGCAAAAGAAGCAACGCCATTCAAATGTTTGGTTGATCCCGATGATCCTTTATTTTTAAATCCACCGGATATGCCCGCTGCCATTGTTGAATATTGCAAACGGACAGAACAAGCATTCCCCGAAAATGTGGGTGAATTTGTTCGTTGCATACTTGAAAGTTTAGCTCTTAAATATCGTTATCTAATGGACACAATAAATTTGTTGAAAGGTGAGCCCGTAGAAACTTTGCACATTGTTGGGGGAGGATCATTAAATACAATGCTCAATCAATTTACGGCTAATGCGACAGGCATTCACGTCATTGCAGGCCCTGCCGAAGCAACCGCGCTTGGAAATATTATTATCCAGGCAATTACAAAGGGGGATTTAAATTCTGTGGAAGAAGGGCGAGAATTGATTTCCCGGTCAACTGAGTTAAAAAAATATTTCCCTGAAGAAAAAGAAACATGGGAGGAGAAATACCAGGAAGCAAAAGTGATTTTTAATTGATCAGTATTTCTTAAATATAATGAAGGGTGTATTTGTCTCTTGCCCTTCTATTTGAACCTGATTAGAGACCTTAATTAATACTGATTTGGAGGTAATGTGAAGTTAGGAAAATATTCAATCGGAATTGGCGACCGGTTTGCTCGTCAAGGTAAGGCGCAGTTAAATGCCATAATAAAAGCGAAAGAGTTGGGTGTGGAAATTACACCGGTTTGGAATAAATCTTTTCGTGAACACCAGGTTGTAAAAAGCAATCCGCTTTCTACACGAAAAGAAGCAGACGATGCAGTGAAATTAATGAACTGGCAACATAGCTATTTTGTTGATGCGGATCATGTTGGACTAAAAAATATTGATTTTTTTATCGATTGCAGTGATTTATTTACATTGGATGTTGCTGATTTTATCGGACAAAAAGCGGAGACGAAAGACATCCAATCTTTTGTGGAAAAATATGAAAAGTACGCTGGCAATCTAAAAATCCCCGGAATAGAAGAAGAATTTCAAATATCTGAAAAAGAAATAAAACAGATCGCAGAAAAGTATTTGTTTGCAGTACAAGAAGCAGGAAAAACATTCCGACACATTCTGACTAAAAAAGATAAAGATACTTTTGTTGTTGAAGTGTCAATGGATGAGACAGTAAGTCCTCAAACGCCTGTTGAGCTTTTATTTATTTTAGCAGCAATAGCCGAACAAAAAATACCGGTTCAGACAATAGCGCCAAAATTTACTGGTCGATTTAATAAAGGTGTGGATTACGTTGGTGATTTGGAGCAATTTGCAAAAGAGTTTGAACAGGATGTCGCGATCATAAATTTTGCCACTAAAAAATTTAATCTGCCGGAAAATTTAAAACTCAGCGTTCATTCGGGCAGTGATAAATTTTCAATTTACAGACCAATCAAAAATGTTTTAAAAAAATTTAATGCGGGTGTTCATTTAAAAACAGCCGGTACAACATGGCTTGAAGAATTGATTGGATTGGCAGAAGCAGGCGGCAATGGATTAGAAATCGCAAAAGAAATTTATATTGGAGCGTTTTCCCGATATGATGAGTTAGCAAAACCTTATGCGGCGGTTATCGATATTGATTCATCCAAATTACCTGAACCCGATGAAGTAAAGACATGGGACGGAAAAACTTATGCAGATACTTTGAGACATGATCAAAGTCATGAACTGTATAATTCAAATTTTCGCCAATTGCTTCACGTCGCATATAAAGTTGCTGCTGAGATGGGGGAGACTTATCTTTCAGCTTTAAAAAAAAATGAAGAAATCGTGGCTAAAAATGTAACCGAAAATATTTTTGAACGACACCTGAAGTTATTATTCTTGTAGAAATAAAAAAATAAACAATACATGGAAATATATTAGTATTTAAAATGATGCTGGATATCCGCCCAAAAAGATGGCGGAAGTTCCGCTTGATGTTGGATGGGGTGGGGATATCCAGTGACCAGGATCAAGAATCCAGGATCGCATTATAAGGAGAAAAAATGAGTTATGTAGAAGAAATGTTTGGGCTATCCGGCAAGACTGCTGTTGTAATTGGAGGCGGGGGAGTTTTAGGGGGTAAAATGGCTGATGGATTAGCCAAAGCAGGTTCTAATATTGCAATTTTAGATTTGAATTTGGAGAATGCACAAAAAGCAGCCGATGAACTTGCTTCGTTTGGTGTTAAATCCCTTGCTGTGAAAGTTGACGCTTCCAGCAAACAAAGCATAGTTGAAGCAGAAAAACAAATATGGGATAAATTTGGCGCTGCCGATATTCTCATAAATGCACCCGGAATAAATTCAGCGACTCCTGTTTTTGAAATTACTGAAGAAGAGTGGGAAAAAATTATTAACGTAAACTTAAAAAGTATGATGTTTGCCTGCCAGGTATTTGGCAAAAGAATGATCGAAAAGAAAAAGGGCGGCAGCATTATTAATATCTCTTCGGCCTCTTCGGGACCGCCTTTATCGAAAGTGTTTACTTACAGTATTTCTAAAGCAGGAATAAATAACCTTACACAATTTTTAGCAAGAGAATGGGCACCGAATAATATCAGAGTAAATGCACTTGCCCCCGGCTTTTTCCCTGCCGAGCAAAATCGAAAAATATTAACTAAAGAACGTGTTGAAGATATTTTTAGACACACACCGATGAAACGTTTTGGAGAAGCAGATGAGTTAATCGGCGCAACTTTGTGGCTGGCATCCGAAAAAGCTTCTTCGTTTGTAACAGGAGCTATTATTCGAATAGATGGCGGTTTTGCTGCGATGACTATTTAGTTTTTAAAATGTTATTTTCTTGCAAAATATGTAAAAATATTTTTATTCATAACAATAGAATAGAAAGGTACAGGTAAAGGCAAAGGTAAAGGTAAAGTTTTCTATTTTTCTTTACCTTTACCTATGCCTTTACCTTATAATGCTTTAGAGAATAATGAATAACAGGGACATGATATGATAAATACAAAATCAACCAATCAAAAAATATTCGCTGAACTTGAAAACGAACAAGATGAACTGAATCAGCTTATTCAAAGTTTGATTCAGATACGAAGCTACAGCTGCGAAGAAAAAGAGATTGTCGAATTTATACTTCACAAAATGGCAGAATATAATTTTGATGAAGCATTCAGCGACAAATTTGGAAATGTAGTTGGCAGAATTGGAAATGGGCCGATAAAAATATTATTCGATGCACATATTGATACGGTAAAGGTAACCGAATCAGAAGAGTGGTTATATCCACCTTTTGAAGGTAAAATAGTTGATGGTAAAATATACGGACGCGGCGCTGTTGATGAAAAACCGGCGATGGCAGGTTATTTAATGGCTGGGAAAAAAATAAAAAAATATTTTGCAAATGAATCGCTTCCATTTACGCTTTATATTGTTGGATCTGTTTTGGAAGAAGATGCGGATGGCTACCCGCTTTATCATTTAATTATAAATGAAGGAATCAAGCCGGATTATGTCCTGCTTGGTGAACCAACCGATTTAAAGGTTTACCGCGGTCAGCGAGGCAGAATGGAAATGAAAATTACAACGACCGGAAAATCTGCACACGGTGCGCACAATCAGCAAGGGATTAATGCCGTTTATAAAATGAATCCAATTATTGATGGAATTGAAAAGTTAGATAAAAGCCTGCCAGCAGTTGAACCATTGGGTAAAGGTTCAATAACAGTCAGCCAAGTTGTTACCCGCGCGCCATCTTTGTGTTCCGTTCCCGATTATTGCCAGATTCATATTGACCGCAGGTTGACGCTCGGAGAAAGCAAAGAATCTGCTGTTGAACAGCTGCAGAAGATAATTCAGGATAAAAAAATGGATGCTGAAATTTCCATTCCGGATTATGAAGCCGTCAGTTGGAAAGGTACAAAATTTAAAGAAGAAGCCTATTTCCCAACCTGGGTATTAGAGAAAGATCATGTACTAACACAGGCGGGATTACAGACTGCATCGAACATTCTTAGCAAATCAGCAGAATTGGGAACATGGGCATTTTCCACCAATGGTGTGGCTACAGCTGGACATTTTGACATTCCAACGATTGGCTTTGCACCGGGAAAAGAAGAGCTTTCGCACTCCTCAAAAGAAGAATTGCTTTTGGATGATTTGCTATTGGCGACCAAATTTTATTTTGCGTTGCCATTTCAATTGTGTGAATTATTAAATCAAGGTTGACAAAGTATTAAAAATTTACCTATTTTTTTGCCACAAAGACGCAAAGGCACAAAGAAAAAAATGGGCGAAAGAAATTAATTTGAATATAGTGATTTTGTCACTTTGTGTCTTCGGGGCTTGGTGGCAAAAGATAAATTATGATGGAGAATAACAAATGAACACAAAACTAAAAGGCAAACATTTTATTACAACACAAGACTGGTCAATCCAGGAATTAAAAACATTATTTGCGTTAGCCAGACAATTAAAATTAGAGATCGCACAGGGAAAATTTAATAACAAAACGTTGGACGGCAAAACATTGGGAATGATATTTTTTGATCCATCGACGCGGACAAGAACTTCATTTGAAACTTCAATGACACAATTGGGCGGACACAGCATTTTCTTCGCTCCCGAAACAATGCAAATTTCTCACGGAGAGGGAGCCAGAGATACGGCTAAAGTACTTTCCGGTTATTTGCAGGCGATTGCAGTGCGGATCTGCAAATATGGAGCAGGGAATCGATATTTGGAAGAATTACGTGCTGCAGCTTCTGTACCCATTGTGAATATGCAGTGCGATATTTATCACCCGGCACAAATTTTAGCCGATTATTTAACCATAACCGAACATTTCGGAGAAAATACAACCGGATTAAAATTGGGTGTAAGCTGGACCCATGCACCAAATTATGTTCGACCGGTATCAGTGCCACAAAGTATAATTTTAATGATGCTGCGGTTTGGAATAGACGTTACCCTGGCGCATCCGCCGGAATTTAAGCTCATGCCGGAAATCGTCGAACAAGCAGAATTAAACGCAAAAGAGGCAGGCGCAAAATTTAAAATATCACATGAAATGGACGAAGCATTTGATGATGCGGATGTGGTTATCCCAAAATCGTGGGGACCATTGGTTTATACCCAGGATGAAGACGAAGGTGTTTCTCTGATAGATAAATATCCCGGTTGGATCTGCGATGAAAAAAGGATGTCGTTAACAAACAAAGGCTCACTTTACATGCATCCATTGCCTGCGGATCGTGACAAAGAGGTTACCCCGGGAGTTATTGATGGCCCACATTCGGTAGTTTACCAAGAAGCAGAGAATAGGTTGCATGTTCAAAAAGCGTTGCTATCTCTGATCATGTAGGACGAATTGATAATTCGTCCAGTGAATGTTTTTTCTAATTATTTCTGCCAAAAAGAAAGTGGACAGGTTGCCATTCAATCATTTGAAAATAACAAAATAATTGGTGAAAAAATAATTCCATTTGATTTGAGACATACTCATTTTTTGTGAAAATTAAATAATGCTTACGCTTCATTAGACATTATTCTTTTCTATTTTCAAAAAATGGACTGAAAGTAATCCCAATAATGCAGTAAAACTTACAATCGTGAACGTCCAATACATTCCAATTAAATCTGAAAAATAACCTACCGGGGTCATTATCAATCCGGCAATTCCCCAACCCAGGCCCATCATTACGGCTGACATGAAACTTGCATTATTCGGCGCTATTTGTTGACCCATTAGAATATTCACCGGCGTTGAAGAAGAAAGGAAAAAAGCTGTTAGCGCCAAAAACGGAAATCCCCAAATAGATGGTAAATTAATAAAAGCCAAACTAAATGGCAGCGCGAATAAAAATGATGCTTCCAATAATCTTTTCGATCCGATTTTATCATAAATATGTCCCCCAACCAATATGCCGACTACATAAAAGATTTGAAAAACAGCCAATCCCACAGCGCCAAAAAATGGTGTATGTCCTTTTGATGTTAAATAAAGTGGGATAAATCCGCCATATGCAAGCGTTAATATTGCGCGGATAACCACAATCAAGTGGAGATTGATTACCAGTTTTATGTTGGATTTAATAAGTCCGAAAACACTTGGATGCTCTTCAGACTTCGCCTGGGAAATTTTTCTTTCATACACCGGTTTCACTGAAAATAAAACAAAAATCAACAATGGTACAATTGTTACAATCGTTGATTTTAAGCCAAAACGTGCTGTAAGCGGGATAATAATTAATGATCCAATAGTAACTCCGAATGCTCCTGCGGTATTAAAAATCGACATGGAGAATCCTTTTCGCTGGCTATCCAAACTTCCTACCAGAGCGGCAGCCTGCGGATGAAATATTGCTGTGCCGATACCACTTAAACATAAAATTAATAACAAAGTCCAGTAATAGTTTACCCAACCAATGAACGCCATAAATACTCCGGCTAAAATCGGACCGATCAGGATAAAATAATTTCGTTTCATTTTATCAGCGATCCACCCGCCAATGGGTTGAATTAGTGAATTTGAAATCGAAAATATCGACCATAGCATACCTGCTGAAGTCAAAGACATATCCAGCTTGACAACTAAAATTGGGAGCAATGGCGCTAAAAAACCATTATAAAAATCGTTGGTAAAATGACCGGCTGTTGCCAGGGTAAGATATTTTTTCCATTCTGATTTTTCGGAAACTAACAAATCTGGTGTAATTGTTTTCGTAATTGAGCTCATTGTTTTAAAAATGGTTTTTATTATTGTTGCTGTTCAGCTCATTCTTCAAAGAAAAAAAATGGCAAAATAATTTGGTGGCAAAATGATTAACAGATTATTTTATCGATATTTAAAGCCACAAAATTTATGTGGAAAATAATTAGATCTATCTCCTGAATAGATACTAATTATTTTGCAGTATCAAGAAATGAACCTGATAACTCATCTAATTTTAAAATATCTTCTTTCTCAATTTCAAAATCAACAGCACGTACATTTTCCTTTACCTGATCCGGATGCCTTGCGCCAACAATCGCTGAAGTTACAGCTGAATGTTTTAATACCCAGGCAATTGCTAATTGTCCTACTGTTTTGCCATATTTTTGTGCCATCGGTTTGAGTGATTCTACAAAATTAAGATTCTTGGTAAGATTAGGCTCTTTGAATTGTTCACCATATTTCCGCCAGTCATCCTTTGCTACTTTTGCGATGTTAAATTTCCCGGTCAGCAACCCGGATAACATCGGGCTATATGCAATAACGCCGATACCGTTTTGCTCACAATAGGGTAATATGTCACCCTCAATATCACGTGTCAACAGGTTGTACTGAGGTTGCAGCGAATCAACATGGCTTATTTGCAGGCACTTCTCCAACAGCGAAACATCGAAATTGGAAACACCGATGCAGCGTACTTTTCCTTCTTCTTTCAGTTTGGTCATTACTTCCCAGCTTTTTTCAACCGGTGTTTTGGGATCAGGCCAATGAATTTGATAAAGGTCAATATAATCTGTTTTCAACCTTTTCAGGCTCTCTTCAACCTGACTGCGAATGCTAACCGGATCTGAATTAAACCTGGTTCTGCCTTTGCTATTCCAGACTAATCCACATTTTGTGGCAATAAAAACATTATCCCGGTTGCCGGCTATTGCCTCGGCAACTACTTCTTCGGAATGACCCAATCCATAAACCGCAGCCGTATCTATGCAATTAATCCCCAAATCCAATCCTTCACGAATTGTCTTGATGGATGTATCATCGTCCTGCTCACCCCAACCATAAAGCCAGGCGCCGCCAATTGCCCAGGCGCCAAATCCGATGGTGGTTAATTCAGGACCGTTTTTGCCTAATTTTCGTTTTTGCATTTATTTATCCTTAATCGGTGTCTGCCCGGGCAATCAGTAATTATTTGAATTATAACAAGTAAATGATGTTATTAATTATTCTTATTTAACTCATCCCCCCGGCCCCCTTCTCTTAAAAAGAGAAGGGGGGGATCAATTATATAATAGTTAACTAATTATGATTCATATAGTTACTCCCCCTCTCTTTTCAAGAGAGGGGACCGGGGGGTGAGTTTTATAATTACAATAACTAATCGCTATTAATCTATTAGAAACAAAATGTCATGCCTTTTTCGGACAGGCTCTTATCAGTATGTGATTATTTTTCGCTTTTATTTTTTGGCAAAATAATTAAAAGAAAAATCATTTTGTCAAATTTGAATTGTTAACAACAGAAAAAAAGTCCCACAGAAAAACATCTATAATCTCTTAACGTTTCTGTGGGATTTCATTTCCGCGGGAGATGATAATTTTATTTCTCTTTTTCAGTCTTCTCTTTTAAATACCAACTCGAAGCATCCTTTAACAGAGACTGAATCCCTGAAACCATCTTATGCGGATCAACCAAAAATCCATCCTGTAACATCAGTACCTGGAAAAGTTGATCAACGTAATTGGACAAATATTTATCTTTGGGATTTTTTTTGTACATGGTCAACATATTTTTGACCAATTCATGATCACCATTAATTTCCATTGTTTTTTTCGCTGGTGGTGCATCTTTATTCATGACCTGCATAATCCGCGACATTTGCGCTGACATTCCACCATCCGCAGAAACGAGCACAGCAGGACTGTCTGTGAGTCGTTCCGAAAGACGGACTTCTTCAATCTGGTCGCCAAGAATATTTTTTATCCTTGTGCAAAGTTTTTCCAAATCTTTTTTGTCTGGTTTATCTGTTTTCTCTTTTTCATCTTTCTTTGTATCAGACTCATCATCAACTTTAACATCTTTCAAAGAATCAAGATCTACCTGATCCGCGGAAACCACTTGTTTGTCTTTATATTTCATCAAACCGGAAAGAACAAATTCATCAATGGGATCAAATGAGTAAAGGACTTCAATCTCTTTTTTACGGAAGATTTCAAGATGCGGATTTTTGTCAGCAGCATCCCGGCTGGTTGTTGAAAGGTAAAAGATATTTTGCTGCCCTTCTTTCATCCGTTCAATATAATCATCCAGCGAACAAAGCTCGTTTTCCTTTTCCAGGTGAGATGAATTATATCTAAACAAAGATGCTACCTTTTCCTGGTTAGCATAATCTGCGTACCCCTCTTTCAAAATCCTCCCGAATTGATTCCAAAATTCATTGTACTTATCAGTTTCATTTTTTGCCATATCTGACAAATGGGATAGAATTCTTTTCACCAATAAATTTCTGATTTTGATAACTACTGCATTCTCTTGCAGCGTTTCCCTGGAAATATTTAAAGGAAGGTCTTCAGTATCCACAACACCGCGAACAAAGCGCAGGTATTTTGGCATTAAATCTTTATTATCATTTTGAATGAGTACTCTTTTTACGAACAAACTGACGCCATGTTCTTCAGGGCTGAATCCCAAAGTTTCGTAATTCGTTTTCGGGAAAAACAGCAATGAATTTAGCTGAATGGGAGCATCAGCCGAAAAATGCATCCAGCCCACCGGATCTTCTGTTGCATTGGCAAAAAACTTGTAAAATTCTTTGTACTGCTTTTCTTTCACAGAACTTTTCGGTTCCCGCCAAATTGCGGAAATGTTATTCACCTGTTCACCATCAAGCTTAATCGGGAAAGGAACAAAGTTTGAGTAAGTCTTAATTACACTTTCAATTCTAAATTTCTCTGAAAATTCTTCGGCGTCATCTTTCAAATGGACTTCAATTTTTGTACCCCGGGGTGTATTTTCATTAATTTGTTCAATTTTGTAGCTGCCGCTGCCATCACTGCTCCATTGCCATGAACTTTCGTCTTTCAAATAGGAGCGCGTTGTAACGACCACTTCTTTGGCTGCCATAAACACTGAGTAAAAACCCACACCAAACTGTCCGATTAAATCGGGTCCTTTGCCTTCATTTTCAGACAACTTTTTAATAAAATCCATCGATCCTGAATGTGCAATCGTTCCAATATTTGAGATCAGTTCACCCTTTGTCATCCCGATGCCTGTATCAGTGATGGTGAATAATTTCTTCTCTTTGTCCAGATAAATCTTAATTTCAAAATCGACATCCGGCTGAAAAATATCAGTACCGCGAATGCTCTCAAATTTCACTTTATCAAGCGCATCAGTTGAATTGGAAATTAACTCCCGCACAAAAATTTCCCTGTTTGTGTACAGGGATTTGGCTAAAATATCCAATAATTGTTTGATCTCTGCCTTAAATTTGTAAGTCTTTTTACCTTCTGTTTTTTTACTTTCTGTTTTTTCTGACATGTTTTTTTCTCCATATTTCTTTATATTTATATTTTATTATTTTAAAAATATTACACAATGAAACAATACAATTGCTATTTTGTTCCCTTGATTAGGAGCTCATTTATTACACAATAAAATATGGCTCATGCCCATTCTCGTTTAATAAAACATTGATTGTAATTATTCAGCTTTCTGTTCAATAAATGTCATTCTGAATGAGGGATGGGATTGGGGATGTTGGGAAGTGAAGAATCTCATATTATAAAAGAAAGTTGTACAATAACTGTTGAGATTCTTCGGTCGCAAGCTCCCTCATAATGACATTTTTAAACACACTGAACAGTTACCATTGATTTTAAAATAACGCATTAATAAATAAATAAGTCATATAAAACGAAGCTGTTAATTTTAGAATCGTTCCCAACAGCGTGCCCACAAAAACGCCCCAGCCTGCTTTTAACGCATCTTTTGTTTGTTTGCCACCTAAAAGCTCAACAGCAACAGCGCCGAGAAAGGCGCCAACTATTATTCCCAAAGGAGGGAAAAAAACTATCCCCAAAATCATCCCCCCAACTGATCCCCAAATACCCCATTTTGATGCGCCATATTTTTTTGCGCCAGCAAGGGGAACAATATAATCGAGGGCAGTTACAACGACTGTAATAAAAGCCATTATCAAAATCATACTGGATGTCAATGGTTCTTCGAAGTTCTTTGCCATTGCTACAATTAAAATAGCAACGAAACTTAGCGGGGGACCTGGTACCGCCGGGATGATGCAACCGATCAATCCGCTGATAATAAATATAATACCGATAATTGTAACTATAACAAGCAGCATTTCTTCCCTCTTAACTTTATAAATTTCAATTCAGGGAATATACTAAAACTATAAAAAAGATGCAAATTTAAAATGAGCCTGTGTGTAAAAAACTAATCCACAAACCTTTCCAAATTATTTTTGTTTTTTGTAAAACTTTTTTAAATGCATGGTAGTCATAAAACCAGATGCTTCTAAAAACGTAGAAATAGCGCTATGCTGATACTTAAAAAAATTATAAAAATAACAATCACAGGAGAAACAAAAAATGAAGAAAAAATATCTTTTCATGAGTCTTTTTATTTTATTGTCTGCCTTAATATTGTTTTCAATAAACAATGGCATAGCAGGCGAAAAATCATCAAAAAACAAAGGTTATCTTGGTGTTTCCATTGAAGAATTGGATCGCCGTGACAAAAAGGAATTCGGGGCTGATTTTGGTGTTTTAGTTTCCAGGATTGAAATTGACAGCCCGGCAGATGAATATGGTTTGATGGAGGATGATGTCATTCAAACTGTAAATGGTGTAAAAATCCGGCAGCCGCATACTTTGACTCGTGTGATCCGTAAAATAAAACCAGGTGAAACTGCCAGAATTTCAGTGATCAGAGATGGGGCGAGAAAAACATTACCTGTGAAAATCGGAAAATTGAAAAAAAGTTCGCACTATTCATATTCATTTAGTGGCCCTAATAAAGCATTGTTCGGATTTTTAGGTGGCGGCAAAGTTTACCTCGGTGTGCAACTGCAGGAATTAAATGAAGATTTAGCGCCATATTTTGGCGTCAAACCAGAAGCAGGCGCGCTCGTAATGGATGTTGATGAAGACAGCCCTGCATGCAAAGCTGGTTTCAAATCAGGTGATGTAATTACAAAAATTGACGGTGAGGAAATCACTGAACCGGATGATGTTGTCGAAATCATTTCTGATTTTGAGGAAGATGACGAAGTTGAAATTTCCATTGTCCGTAAAAAAAGAAAACAAACCATAAAAGTGACGCTTAAAGAACGAAAAGGTCATGGGAATTTATTTTTGGGACCAGGTGAAAATGTCAAAAAATTACGCTGGAAATCGGACAATGAAAATAAATTGATTGAAATGATGGACGGTAATCTTTTTATCGATTCACCAAAATCGGAAATCAAAATTGACAAAAATAAAAAGAAAATAAAAGTAATAAAAGGAACTATATAATTTTCCCTCCTGAATACTTCCCGCAGGTTTTTTTAAAGAAATCTGTGGGAAGCTATTTTTTAAACTTAAGTTTTGCTCTTTCCAATTTCTAAAAAACAAGTTGACTAAGCATCAAAAAATTGGTATATTCCTATTAACAAAAACTCTTCCCAGATTTTCCTATGAATTCACAAAAAACCTACAAACAGCGCATTACAGCCGGATCCGGAGTCAATGAAATTAACCAAAACTACTTAATTTTTTTTGAGGATGAAATGCCATGAAAATTTTAAATTTTCTATTAGTCGGTTGTGTATGCAGTTTTATTCAAAGTAATCTTTTAGCTCAAAGTTCTTTTGATGTGAACAGTTATCAACAATTCCTTTCTGAAAATCAAAACCTGGAAAGTGATGAACTTCTGTCACGTTTTACTGCTAACCATAACTATTACAAAGGTAACGAGGCTCCTTTTGCCATCGATAAGGTCAGTTATTTGGATACGGTTTTCACAGAATTTAACTTAACAGATGCAGAGCAACAAACACTCCTCCAAAACCACTTTGTGGTCACAGAAAGATTAAGTTATAATTGTTTTGGTATGACGTTGCATGAAATTTATAAAAAGGATCTTCCGGTTTTTATTACCACTGATGCAATTCTTCAGGCACTTCATGCTTCGTATGATCGAATTTTGATGGATATTGAAATTACAATTTTGGAACCCCAGCTTATCAAATTTCTTGAATCACTTTATTTGACCTATCCACTGTTAAAAAGCAAGTATCAGTCAAATTCAAATTTAACTCAAGCGTTGGAAGATATTGATCTGTATCTCACTGTTGCATATTCCCTGACAGGTGGTAAAGGTGTTACGCCTCAATTTACAAGCCAGGAAAATATAAACAGAATTCTTTTTGCCATTGAAGAAGAGCAAATGAAAGAATTGCCGCTTTTTTCCGAAAGAACGCGCAAAATTGATTTCAGCCAATTTATGGTGCGCGGTCATTATACCCAGGAATTTTGGGATCAAACTGAATATCGAACCCTGGAAAATTATTTTAAAACAATGATGTGGTTGGGACGAATCGATTTTCTGCTGACGCCGCCACCGGACAATCCGTGGGAACCTCCCTGGACAAAGGAAGAGATCAGGCGAATGTGCCTCGGCGCATTTATGCTGAATGAGTTGGTGAAACTCTCCGGATGCGAAAATTTGATGAATAGTAATGATGAAATTGTATCTTTTATGGTCGGGGCTGCTGATAATTTAACGCCGGACGAACTATCCCAAATCGTGGATTCGCTCAATTTTTCTGATGCAAATGAACTCTTAAATGATGATAGCTACGAAACCTTTCAAAATGCACTTTTGACTTCCAACAACTCGGGACAAAAGATACTTTCCAATTTTCTGCTCATGGATCCATTCAGTACGGAACCGGATACGCTGCCTGTTTCTTTTCGCTTGATGGGACAAAAGTTCATCATTGATTCTTATGTTTTCTCCAATGTTGTTTACGACCGCATCATTTATCAAAATCAAAAAGTGTGGCGTCCGCTTCCCGATCCTTTGGATGTCATGTTTGTTTTAGGAAATGATAACGCTTTACATTTATTGAAAGATGAACTTGATATTTACAAATATTCTTCACAGTTAGCTTCGTTAAGATACCTTGTGGATTCTTATGATAACGATTTTTGGGAATCGACTTTTTATAATTTATGGCTTAATTCAATTCGTGCTTTAAATCCAACTGAAAATACAAATGCATTTCCATTCTTCATGCAAACAGCGCCCTGGCAGCAGGAAAAACTCAACACTCAACTTGCTTCCTGGGCGCAATTACGTCATGACAATTTATTGTACGCGAAACAATCCTATACCGGTGGAACGGCTTGTTCTTTTCCCCACTCGTTCATTGAGCCTTACCCGGAATTCTATAAAAATATTGCAGCTTTCGCTACAAATGCGATGCAACGATTTTCAGATGATTCGTTTACTTCACCCATCTTTAACTGGATTAAAATATATTTTACTAACCTGAATTCACACATGCAAACATTAGAAACGTTAGCACAAAAAGAATTGGATCACGTTCCATTTACTGCAGAGGAAATTGATTTTCTTAAAAAAATGTTATTCCTGTCAGGCGAGAGTGGTGCGCCGCCTTTTTCAGGTTGGTACAGTGATCTTTACTACATACCCCAAGACGCAGCCGAAGGTGATTTTGTAATTGCCGATGTCCACACACAACCGACAGACCAGCCGGGAAATGTCGTTGGACACGTATTGCATGTCGGCACAGGAAAAGTCAACCTGGGAGTTTTTCTTGCTGATTCTCCGTCAAATAATTATGAACCGATGTGTTACGTTGGACCTGTTATGTCCTATTATGAAAAGGTTACCAAAGATTTTCATCGAATGACTGACGAAGAATGGACCACCCAGGTAAAACAAAATCAAGTGCCAACCCGACCGGATTGGGTGAATATTTATTTAGCTGATAATCACGGCAAAAATCTGGAGCAAGGTAGGGAAATACCCGGCGCACCTTATACAAACGTGGAAAATTTTTCAAATAAAAAGCCGGGGGAATTTGTTGTTCAGCAAAATTATCCCAATCCGTTTAATCCAAGCACAACGATTAACTATTCGATTCCCAACACGGATAACGTTTCAATTGTTGTATATGATGTGTTAGGCAAGAAAGTCTCAGTGTTAGTAAATGAAGAAAAATCAGCCGGTTTGCATTCGATAAAATGGGAAACACAAAATGTGCCCAGTGGACTTTACTTCTGCCGAATTCAATTTGGTAAATTTGTGCGTATAATTAAAATGATGTTGGTTCGTTAATGGCAAAAAATCCCAATGAATACATCCGCAAAAACATGGAACTTGCCGTTTCGGATTTTAAAATGATACAATCCGGGGATAGAGTTTTGGTTGGACTCTCCGGTGGTATCGACTCTTATGTTCTTCTGAAACTGCTGTCCGGCAGAAAAATTTTTATCCCCAAAGATTTTTCAATCATAGGTGTGCATATTGATCTGGGTTTTACCGGAAATGATAAATCGCATTTCGAAAAAATGGAAGCCTATCTGAAATCCAATTCTCACGAATACCATATAGAGCATACCACCATCGGCACTTTTGCCCACAGTGAAAAAAACCGAAAGAATCCCTGCTTTCTCTGCTCCCGATGGCGCAGAAAACGGATGATCGAATTAGCTGATGAATTCAACTGCAACAAAATTGCGCTTGGGCACCATAAGGATGATGTTGTTGAAACGCTGCTCTTGAATATTTTTTTCAGCCGGGAGATCAGCACAATGATGCCCAACCAGGAACTATTTAAAGGAAAATTCCACATTATCCGACCGCTTGTTTATCTCTGGGAGAGAAAAATTAAACAATATGCGCAGCAGTTTGATTTTCCCATTTTCACA
>JADHVV010000071.1 GCA_016783825.1 Candidatus Zhuqueibacterota bacterium
ATCTTCCAAATTATTGATGCTGATACGATTCTCGTTCCCAGCAGGAAAAACATAATTCATTTTCACATTTTTGGCTTTCAAATAATCGACAAACAATTTTAGTAAACCTGTGGCTCTTATCATTTTATTAGTTTTATCTTTTTGAAAACCGAATAAATCATTTAAATCAGGAACCATGTTCAGCAGTTCGATGGTAAAAAAATCACCCAGTGCTTGAAAAAAAGTCTCTTTGATTTCCGAATATTTTTTTTCACTTTCTGTAATGATATTTTCAATTGAAATAAAATTGTGACTTTCTCCGATTTTCAAGATCAAATCCCGGATCGAACTGATCTCCAATATATTTTTAATGAAGTCGATAATTAATAAAATGAATTTATTTGCTTTATTGGGCGGAAAAATTGTGACATACTTTTTACTCAAATCAATATATTTGAAATCATTTTCAATCAAATAATACAGGAAATCCAATGTACCTTCCTGCGCTTTTTTTGCAGATTGAGACGGGGTATCTTTTAAAATATAATTAAAAAAGTTTTGATTTACAACGGCATCTAACAGTGTTTGAATGGGCAGCAATTCATTTCTTTCACCTGTTTCATAAATCAAACTATCGATGAGTTTATAAACCGAATAAAAAAAGCTATAAATTGAAGTATTGGTAAAATTAATGGAGGAATTGATTTTGAATTTATTAATTGCCAGAAATTGGGAATATGATCTGTCCTGGAAACACGGATCAACAATTTGAATACTTCCATTATTGTCCGAATTAATTTTATCTTGATGGATTGTTTGAAGCAGCGCAGTTATCATCGAGAAGTCATTTTTGCACTCGAAAATATCTATTTTTTTTGTCCGGTAACTTTTCTCATGAATATCTCGCAAAAAAATCGGCTTGCTGTTAAATATTTTATCACTTCCATTCTGCTCCGGATGCTGATGATAGATTACTACTTCTTTCCCTTCATTTGCCAGTTGTGTAACCATCTCCTTTTCTAACTGTGTGTAATAATACTGGTTCACCACAACAACATTTTCAAATTCTCTGAAAAATTCAAAATTGATATTCTCCTTTTTATGCAGAAAAATTGTGTCATCAAATCCTTTGGTCTTAATAAATTGTTGATATTTCGTTTTAATATCAACAATTTGCTCATAAGCCTCCTTTTGCCAATCCAGCAGCTCGGTTCTGCTGCTGACTTTCTGCAACAGGTTATCTTCATCTACCAATTCTTCATTAAATTCTTCCCAAAACTCAAAAAATCGCTGCGCCAACTCGATGGACTGGAAGTAATTATTAATCCTAAAATGTTTTTTGTGATTTTCATCTAACGTCTGGTAAAAAGCCAGCGTTCTTTTTTCTTCTTTTAAAATGGGAAAGTGGGAGATAAATACTAAATCTTTTAATTCTTCCATTGTTAAAAAAAGCGTCGTTTCAAAACACCATTTGTCCTGGAATATTTTTTGAGCAAAAAACTTGTTCGCTTCGGTGGGAAAAATAAAAACAGTTTTATTTGCCGGCTGCCGGGAAAAAATAACCTGCAATAAATCTTGCTGAAGTGAACAAAATGTAATAGTGATATTTTTCATGGATTAATGGTAAATAATTTTGGGGAGGGATATAAAATTGAGAAAATATTATTCATAAGCAACAGACCGGATGTTCAGATTATCATATTTTCCTTTTAATTTATAAGTGACGTTTCACTGCACTTTAGTGCGCTGGGTTTTTCAGTTTTTATTTGATCGATAAAATCCAAAATCTCCGTTAATAAATAATCTAGAACTTTATCAATTTCAACTTTTATTTTTTCCCGAGCAATCATATTGACTCCAATTAAAATATCTGAAATAAATTTTAATGTCATTAATATACACATTTCATTAGAAGATGTCAACAAAAAATTTTATTCGAATTGCTTTCTGTGGGAAAAAGAAAAACGCTTTTTTCAGCCGGCTGCTCCTGCAAAACTTTGGAAATAATATTTGACTCACAACTACTTCATCCTTTCAATTTGTTACCTAATTTTACAAAAACTTTACATTTACCAAAAAAACACTTGACTTTTTCTTTTTTTTTAACTTACAGCTATATCTTTTTTTTTTAAATTTACTCCAAAACATCAATTAACCTGAGAGAGGAAAAGGAGAAAAATAATGATCAGACTACAACGGTTTTTCATGGTAATTACTACTTTGGTATTCTGCTGTCTTTGCGTTGGAAACATGGCAGCTTTTGCCCAGGGATCCGGCAATGCACTGGATTTTGATGGCGCCGATGATCATGTATTTATCGGCGATATTGTGCAAGATAATTACTCTTTATCCCAGAATTACCCCAATCCGTTCAACCCAACCACGGAAATCAGTTTTGGTCTGCCAAAAGCAGAAGCAGTAAAACTTTCGGTTTACAACACCAGTGGACAGTTGATCCGCACTTTGGTTAATGGTTTCCGTTCTGCTGGTTATCACCAGGCAAAGTGGAATGGGACAGATGAGTCCGGCAGCCGTGTTACCAGTGGTATGTACGTGTATGTGTTGCAGGCTGGTGAGGTTGTTTTGCGGAGTAAGATGTTGTTGATGAAATAAGACTTTGCGACTAAACAAACCAGGTATTTTAAAAATACCTGGTTTGTTTTCAAAACTCCAAATCGGAACTGTCAGTTGTTAAGATGTACTCCACCTTTAAGGTGGAGTACATCTACATCACCATAAAATCAAAATCCTCACCACAAACTGAACCAAAAACTCCGATACCGCCCACAACACCGCCACTCAATTCCGGATGTTCTTTATGCAGAAAATTATGGTAATTCTCATCGATTGCCAAAATTTGCATCGTATTAGAACCGTAAAAAACAATCATCGAGTGATACCAAAACACAACATATTCACCAGGGTAAAAATCTGTTTTTAAATCCTTTAATTGCATGAAAGCCTGAATGTGTCGCGGTTCAGCATTCCTTCCCTGGTCATATCGTTCACTGTCCTCCGGTTTATCATGAGGTCCAAAGTTATCAATAAATTCTGCATTTTGCCACGATTCATTGCAGTACATATCCACGTAAATAATTTGCTTTTCATTCTCACCGCGAAGTGTAACCGGTTTATTTATGCCTAAATTATCCCGGTAAACATAATTCATATTATTTGTCATTAAATCAGTTTCAATAGCCAGCGCTGGAGGAACAGTTGTCGAGGCTGTAACGGTTTTGCCATCAGCTTCAACCGTTAATGTGTAATTGGTTTGTGGTTTGATGATCAGTGAATCATTATAAAAAAAACCAGGACTGTCCGGGGAATCGTTCAATTGCACCACTTCTCCGGTTGATTCATCTTTCAAAGTAACATTGGCGTTTTCCGGGATGGCATCATTTAGGCTGTACTTTTCATCCACAGGTCTGGTATAACTGATTAAAATGGCATGATCCGCATTCAAACTTTCTCCTGCCCAGAGATAACCATAAACTGTTATTTCTTTTTGATATTCGGGCCCGGCTGGATTTTTATCACAGCTAATTGAGATAAGAATCATCAAGGCTATCACATAAATAGATAAGTTTTTTATTCGCATAAATACCTCCAAAAAATAAATCCAATCCACCGCGGCGGAAAACAACCCAACGGATAAAAAAAATGAATGATACAAAATTTATAAATAATTTTTATAGTTGAAGAACATAACTTAATTTTTTTCTATATTATAATAAAAAAACATCCGTTGGGTTGTTTCTATCCGTTGGGGAAATTTTTAAATAAAACGATCTTCCAATCAAAAATGAACCGAAAATCCAAGAGTCGGTAAAAACGGCAGCATTTCATAATCTTTAATTTCAATGGTTTCAGAATCAACTTTATAGTCCCGGAACCAAACATTTTTATGATTGTAAACATTTACTGCCTGAATGAAAAATTCCGTTTGCAATCCAAAAACTTTTGTATTATAAAATATCCCCAAATCCAACCGGTGATAATCGGGAAGTCGGTAAAAGTTTTTTTCGCCATCTAACGTCTCGTAGTGGATTCTCCCAGCCGGATCCATCACAGCATATCTCGCGGTTACTTCTGTGTACGGCTGACCAGAGCCATATTTGAAAGCAAAATTCAAGCGGAATTTTCTGCTCAAGCGATAATCCTGGATCGCGGTTATTGTATGTCGCCGGTCATAAGTGGGGAAATATTCTTCACCAAAATTAAAACCATCGATTTTCTTTTTAGTCCAGGCTAATGCGTAACCGAACCAGCCCTCAAATCCCCAAATATTATTTCGCAGGTAAAAATCAGCGCCATAAGCATAGCCCGTACCGCGGTGAAAGTTTTGAGCCGCTGTCTGGTTATCCAGTGTCTCATCTGCTCCGCGATGGATGCGGTATTCAGCAACGTTGTTGTAATCCTTGTAATATGCTTCAACACTCAAAGAAAAAGTTTTTCGGTTGTCATAATTGAATCCCAAAATATAATGATCTGCTTTCCCGGGTTCAAAAGTCTCATCGACCGGGAACCACATATCAGCAAAACTAAAACCTTCCTGCTGTACCAGGTTTAAAAACTGATGATACTTGCCGTAAGTCAGGGTGAAATATATTTCATCATTTAACAGTTGTTTGATGGAAAATCTCGGGTCAAACCTGGTGTATTTTCCATCTGAATAGTGATCGACCCTGATGCCGGATTGAAAAATAGTGAACGGTGACAGCTTGTAATTATCCTGCAAGAACAGGCTGAAATAATTACCTTTAAAGCCATTCAAGTATTTTGTGTCCACTACATTATAATTCAAATCAAAATCAAGCATCTTTATCTCAAAACCAAAATCCATTGAATGCCGCGTTGAAGTCGTATAAGTTAGCGTGCCCTTAAAAGCCAGGTCAAAAATTCTATTCTGGATCCCAAACTCGACATCATCAAAAACAACCTCTGTGTCGCTGGTAAAACGGCTGCCTGCAAAAACAAAATGGGAGAACAATTTACTGTTAAAAAGATGTGTCCATTGCGTTGAAAAAGTTTTGTTGCCCCAATCAAGCTTGATCGTTGTGCCGCCATCTGACAGATCAAGTTTATCATTTCCGAGATAAACACTGAAGCTCGCCTGGTTATTTTTGTCGATATCATAATTGAATTTAAAATGACCGTCATAAAAATAATACGGCAGGTCAACATCGACTATTTTGCTGGCAATATCCAAGTAGGTTCGCCTTCCTGAAATCATCCATGAGCCTTTTTTCCAGGGGCCCTCCAGAGTAGATGTTGCGCTCAACAAACTCAAACGAGCAACTCCCTGAAATTCTTCCCTGTTCCCCTCTTTATTATAAACATTTAAAACAGATGATAGCCTGCCGCCATAAGAAGCCGGGAATCCACCTTTGAGCAGTTCTACTGATTTAATAGCATCGGTATTAAAGGAACTGAAAAAGCCAAACATGTGATTGGGATTGTAAACATCGATGTGATCGAGCAGAATTAAATTTTGATCAGGGCTGCCACCGCGCACATACAGTCCGGCGGAAAAATCGGAAAGCGTTGCTACGCCCGGCAACATTTGGATGGCACGAAATAAATCGGGTTCAGCTATTTGTGGAATCGATCTCAATTTGGGTACATCAATGGAAATCTGGCTTGGTTTTATTTCAAGCTTTCTTTTATCCCGTTCAGCAGTTACCACCACTTCTTCCATTAGAAGTGTTTCCAGCTCGAGGTAAATGTTCAATTCAATATCATCATTTTCCCCAATAAACTTATTAATGATTTCTGTTTTGAATCCCATGTAGCGAAAGTAAATTTCATAAGTCCCTGGTGGAAGCGCTGGCAAAACATAATATCCTTTGGCATTGGTGGTCGTCCCAATCGTGGTTCCCTCGATCCATACATTTCCCATGATGATTGGCTCACGGGTTTCTTTTTCCCTGACAAATCCATGAATTGTGCCGGCAATTAATGAAGATGATTGAAGTAAAACCAAGAAAAGCAAAATCCAAAATTTATAATTTCTCATGCAATGTCCTTTTAGTACATTATTCATTTTAATCTCTTAAATTAGACTATATAAACGGAAATATGTTTAATTAGTTGCAGGGAAAATTGTAACAATTTGTGAAGATAAAGATATCGGAAACTGATCACAGGATTTAAATTCAAAGTACAAATTTGCCCATCCGCCAACTGGTGGAAACACGCCACAGAAAAAAAGATTTTTATGTTTTTTTCCGTGTGAGTTCTCCTTCGGCGAACCTATCCGCCGTTTTGTTGGGCGGATCAATCAATAGAAATCTGCCGAAGATTGTTTTCTGTGGGAGAATTATTATTTTCTGTAATCGTTTACCAGATAATCTGTGTAACTTATTGAAATTGTATTAGTTAATCAACCCTGAACATAAAATTGATACAACTGGACGGGCTTTTATCCCTGACTTTGTTACAAAAACTATTGCATTTTGGGGTTGACTTTGTTACAAATTAATTGCATTTTTGAGTTGACTTTGTTACAAATAAATTAAATTTTTGGATTGACTTTGTTACAAAAATATGCTATTTTATGGTTGACTTTGTTACAAAACTTCATTAATCAGTAAAAAAGGAAAAAACATGTTTAATAGAAGTATTATTTCTGATTTGGAAAACTGGTCTAATAAAATAAACAGGAAGCCGTTAATTTTAAGAGGCGCCAGGCAAGTTGGCAAAACCACTGCTGTCAATATTTTTGCTAGTCAATTTGATCAATATATTTATTTGAACCTGGAAATTGCTGAAAATCGAAAAATTTTTGAACAAGATTTAAATTTCGATGAATTACAAACAGCTATTTTTTTCTACAAAGACAAAAAAAAAGAAGCGGGAAAAACTTTGGTATTTATTGATGAAATTCAAAATTCTCCTGCTGCAATCGCACAGTTGAGATATTTTTACGAATCGGCAAAAGAACTGTTTGTTATTGCGGCAGGCTCATTGTTTGAATCTATTATCAGCAACCAAATTAGTTTTCCTGTTGGCAGAGTAGAATATCTTTATATGAAGCCCTTAACTTTTCGAGAATTCCTATCTGCTACAGGTGAAAATGAATCCGCTGAACTGATTGATAAAATTCCCTTTCCAAGATATGCTCATAACAAATTATTAAAACAATTCTATTTGTACACTTTGATAGGTGGTATGCCGGAGGTTGTTAAAACTTATGTTGAATCGAAAGATATCATTCTCTTAAACTCTATTTATGAAAGTCTTTTAGTTTCATATCTTGATGACGTTGAAAAATATGCCAGAAATACCACTTTAGCAAGAGTGATACGCCATGCTATTCAAAGCTGTTTTTTTGAAGCAGGAAAAAGAATAAAATTTCAAGGCTTTGGAAACTCAAACTATAAATCACGGGAAATGGGTGAGGCATTAAAAACATTAGAAAAAGCAATGTTGATAAAACTAATTTATCCTACAACTTCTTTGAAATTACCAATTATTCCTGATTATAAAAAATCACCAAAACTATTTGTTTTAGACACTGGGCTTATCAACTACTTTGTTGGTTTACAAAAAGAATTATTTGGCGCTCAAGACCTCAATAATATCTATGAGGGAAAAATTGCCGAGCATATTGTTGGACAGGAATTAATAGCAAGACGTAAATCATTTATTGATAATTTATGTTTTTGGGTGAGAGAAAAGAAACAATCAAACGCTGAAATAGATTTCGTTATTTCTTTTGACAATAAAATTTTTCCCATTGAAGTAAAAACCGGCAGCAGCGGGCAAATGCGCTCTTTTTTCCAATTTTTAGACTCAGCTCCACATAATTTTGGTGTTAGAATATATTCTGGAGAACTAAAAATTGATAAAATTACATCTGTGAAAGGGAAGGAAATTTTCCTGCTAAACCTGCCTTTTTATCTTGTCGGAGAGATTGAAGGGTATTTGGAGTGGTTTATAAAATCAAAGTTGTAAGATTTGATCTAAAATAAAAGAAGAAAGCAACTATTAAATCCCACCTTTAAAAACACTAGGCTGCCTACGCCGCAGTCCCAGTTCTCGTTTTTATTTTGCAATCAAACTTATCGTTGTTTGCCGAATTTTTAAGCGGATTGAAGCAATTCATTTTTCTTATTGACTTTACTCGAATTTTTTATTACGTTATTATTAATGTTATGGAAAATTTCTTTAAAGAACTATCGAAACATTATCTTGGAATAGCTGCAGTGATTTTCATTACAATTATAATTTCGCTCATCATTAAAGAACCTGGAATCACTTTATTAAGGATAATAATTGGCGCTATCGCAACAACAGGCTTTTTCTTCTCGACCTCGATAGTAAAACTACTCGATAAGAACAGAAAACAGCAGTATTAATGGAATTTACTTCATTAAAAAAATCCTATGCTGCTTCCGCCTTTTGCCTGCCTCACGCTCAACAAAAAAGTTTTCTCCGGTGAGCGGATCAATCCCTGTATAATAAATCACTGAAGAAAGCGTCATTGGCAAAGGGAAAAAAGATTGTACTTGGTCAGGAATAAATTTGAAAAGAGACAGAATATTTTTTTTCATCTCTTTCATTTCTTTTATTCCCGATCCCGGGTGATTGGACACCAGGTAAGGAAGGAGATGCTGTTTTTTCTTTAAATCCTTATTTATCTCACGAAACATGTTTACAAATTCTTTCATTGAAAATAGCGGCACTTTCCTCATCGCCCGCAAAACTTTTAAACTGCTATGTTCCGGCGCTATCTTCAACTGTCCACTGATAAAAGACTGAACCAGCCTTTTAAAAAGTAGCTTCGAGTTTGAATCTGCCATAAACAGATCATAGCGAATCCCCGATCCAACGGTTACTTTTTTCACCCCTTTGACCTTTGAAACTCGTTCCAATAATTCAATCCAGTCTTTTGTCCGCATTTGCAGGTTGTGACATAAATCGGGGAAGGTACAGCTTTCACGATTACACAACCAATTTATTTTACAATCGAAATTATAATTATTTGCAGAAGGTCCGCCAATATCTGAAATATGCCCCTTGAAACCAGGTATTGCAGCGACTTTTTCAACTTCTTTTAAAATTGATTTTTGGCTGCGGCTGACGATTCTTTTTCCCTGGTGAAGTGTCAGCGAACAGAATGAACAGCCGGAGACGCAGCCGCGATGCGCAGTGATTGAATTGGCTATCATTTTAAATGCGGGGATTTCGGCTTTGTAATTTGGATGCGGTTTTCGTTTAAAAGGAAGTTCATAAATGTTATCCAATTCCGTAGAACTCATTTGAGCAGGCGGATATTGAACGATGTATCGCTTTCCCGCAGGTTGTGCGATAACCTTATGTTGCTGTTTATAAAAGAAAGAATAAAACTCAGTAAATTTGTCTTTTAAATTTATAACTTCTTCTTCAGAAGGCGCAAGTTTCTTTTTTTCAGGAAGCTCTTTTGTTATAACAACGGTTCCGTTTATTCCTGCCAGGTCTTTATTGTTTGAAATCCGTTCTGCAATTTCGACAATCGGCTTTTCACCCATTCCATAAACGAGAATATTTGCCCGGGTATCTTCAAGTATGGAGCGACGCACTTTATCGCTCCAAAAATCATAATGGGCAAACCTCCGCATGGAAGCTTCAATACCCCCAATGACAATTGGAACATCTTTGTAAACCTGTTTGATCAAATTGCAATAAACAATTAATGCGCGATTCGGTTTATGACCCGCTTTACCGCCGGGCACATAAGGATCGTCGCTGCGCCGCATTTTGAACGCAGTAAAATTTGCAACCATGGAATCCACATTTCCGGAAGTTACACCAAAGAATAACCGTGGTTTTCCAAAAACAGTAACCGACTCCACATTCTTCCAATCGGGCATGGCAATGATTCCAATACGATATCCTCGGTTTTCGAGAACTCTACCAATTACCGCAGTTCCAAAGGATGGATGATCCACATAAGCATCGCCGGTAATAAGAACGATATCAACCTGATGCCAACCTTTTTTTTGTATTTCTTTCTTTGTTAGTGGGAGAAAATCCATTCAACTAATCGCCAGTAAATTTAATTTTTTTATTTTTCAAACTAAAGTTTCGGGTTTCAGCATAAAATGGTAAAATAGCTTTACTAAACCTTAACGAGCTTATAATTGTGGCAAATTCATCCTCTACGAGGATGTTTAAAACCTGCGGAGATGGTTTATTTTACAATAATAAAACATCTACGATGTTTTCTGTCAAGAATATATAGACTACGAATCCTTTATGATGTCATTTCACGATACAATTTATTCAAAATGCCATCAAGTTTGAATTTGTAAATAGTGGTGATCTAAAACCAAAACGTTAATTTACTATTAGAAGCTTTTTGGTCAGTCGAAAGTTATCCGCTTCCAGCACTAAAAAGAAAATACCGCTCGGCACGTTATTTCCATTTTTATCCTTTCCTTCCCACATCGAATTATAAATGCCGGGCAGAAATTTTTTATTTGCAATAGTACGAATTTTCTGCCCTAATAAATTGTAAATTTTTATATTAAGTGTAGTCGCTTCAGGAATGTGAAAACGAAAAGCTGTTGTGTTAATAAATGGATTCGGATAATTTTGTTCAAGAATAAACCTATCCGGAGTATGTTTGTTTGAACGATTATTTCTTTCCTGATCATTTACTGAATCCATCACAAATAGATAACCTAAAATTCTATACATAACTTCAGTTCTATTTGCACTTGAGTTGATGAGTTCAAATGGGAACGCAAAATATATTAATTTACCGCCGTTGCTATTTTCAGTCGTTAAGGCAGCAACATGTGTTGAATCGTACCATAAACATGCTTCAGCTGGGGGGATTGGATTTATTACATCAACTGAATCCAAAGAATAAATTTGAGGATTAAGAGTCATTTCAACATTTTCAAACAGCCATCCGTTCAAATTGAAAATATTTTCCGTCTGTGAGGTTTTGCCACCAAAATTCGATTTGAATACTCGATTGAGAAAATCATTGTCCCATTCAGTAGTGCTGTAACAGTCGCTATCCAGGTCAAGATCCCAGGTTATATTAGCGCCGGAGATGAAAAGTCTGCCACCGTTATTATAATATGAATCTAGCAGGCTTTGCTCATTTCCTGAGAACGTCTCATTTTTTTCCGCTTCATCGCCCAAAAACCAAAAAATGGCAAAATAATCTTCCAAAAAAACTGTGCTGTCCAATAAAGCATCATTGCTGCAAAAATCAAAAGCAAAACCATTCTCTACCAAAGCATTTCCATAAGCATGTCCAAAAGAGTGACTGCTGTTTTGCCAGGCGCCGCCGATGTCTGATGTTCGATCAAATCCATCAACAACCAGGATGGGAGTTACAGCATTATTCTTATCCATTTTTAAACCATAAACATCCGATGGCTCACTTTCGTTGGGCACGGCAGCATTATCTATCGCTGTAAGTTTAAAATAAATATCATATGGTACCACAATTGGAAAAGTTGCCGTTAGACTGTCAACTGAAAGTTTATATTCATTTTCGCGGAGCGTCCAATTGGAGTTATCATAAGAGTAGTACAGGCGATAACCGACTAAATCGTTTTCTTTGTTCCCGTACCAGGCTATTTTAAATCCATCTGTACTGCGGCGAACATATTTTAATATTGGTGGAGAAGGTGGCACAATGTCCTGTTCCTGAATTTCAACAGGGACATACGATGTATCAGTATTCTCTCTCGTGTCCTCCGTAAAAATCATCACCTTATATTGTCCGGCAGGTAAGTGAGTCGTATCCCAAAAGCCATTAACTGTTACGCTATTAGTAACTGTATAAACATGGCTGGATGTTGATGAATATTTTTTAAAAAACACATTGTGAACATAACTATTGTCCGGCTTGTTTGTTAATTTGAAGCGAACGCCATTATTGGGAGGCGAATATTTTATTGTATCGCCTTCTGCGGAGAGAATTTTGTAACCAAGAATAAATGTCCCATTATTTAAACGAGATTGGGATGTGGTAGGAGGACCATTTCGTTCTTCAACCTTAACTACAATATCAACTCTTCCGGAAAGTTTATTTCCCGGGAATTCATTCTCCGTTCTATCCTGATAAAATTTCACATACCTGATCTTTGGCGCCCAGGGATCCTCATAAGGTGTTAAACCGCCGCCATTTCTTATCGCATTAATTTCAGAATTATAATAGCCATCGATGAAATGAATATGCCCCATTCCCGCTAAAATTGTTCCGAGAATTGTTTGTTCAGCGACGACCTGGTCACCAACGTTCAAATTTGTTTTTGGTTTGATGTGCAAGTAACAATATCGTCCAACGCGAACATAGGCGTTAGAGCCGGTTCGAACAATGCTCGTTACGCTGCCATTAGCAACAGCATAGACCGGGCTGCCATCCGGTTTCGGAATATCAACCCCATTGTGGAAATGATCAGACGATAATGTATTGCGGAACTCACAAAACGTACCAGTCAATTCATGGGACTCATGCAAAGGTTGAACAGGCCAGGGATATTGAGCCAATAAGAATCCTGCCATTTGGTTTAAAAAAACAAATATTGTCAGACTCAATCTTGATTTTCTATTTTTCACTTTGTTCCTCATAAATTTTATAGTTGGAGATAAAGCCTATCCCAATTTCTTTATGATTTATTTGAATCGATGGTTCAATAAATTTTTCAGCGGGCAAACTAATTTCCCATTTTTTTTCTAATTTGTGATAGAATTGAAGTAATACAGGTTCCACGAATTCAAATCTCTTGTTTTGAAAAATTGATTTAGCCGTCAACACGATTGGACTATTTGTAATTTCATCCACCATTAAACCTGTTATAATTATCCCTTCTTTGTGATTTGTGATTTTTATCTTTTTATAATTTTTATCAATTAGGTTAATGTAAATCAATTGCTTACGATTTATAAAAAAAATACTTTTTTCATCTTTTGAAAATTCAAGCATTCTGAAAGAGTAAGGAATATCCATCACTCTATCTCCATTCTCATCAAAAATAGCTGTGCGGAATGTTGCAGCGTTTTGGTTAGAAGGCGAATAAAATGAAGCAACGATGTATTTACCGGTTGGTGATATTGCCACACGCGATGTTGATGCAAGTTCAAGTGGTTGACGCCAATGTTCATTACCAATAATTGAGAAACAGAAAAGCCAGGGTTCACCTGAGACATATTCGGATTTATTTTCATCGAATGTCATGGGGCGCTTTTGGGCTGTTATTACAAATCTTCCTGCATCTGTACAAACTGCGCCGTCGATTGGTTTTTCAAGGGCAGCAACATCATTTTCAAACAGATCAAATTCACGCACCACCTCACCATGCAAATTAAAAACTGTTGCTGATCCGGCGCTGCCTTCAAATAAAATCGAGCGACCATCATCCGCAATAATTATTGCTGGGATTGGATCATCGTAATGAAGCGCCAGGGGAATGGAGTATTGTTCATCCCCTTTGTAATTGCAGATAAGATAACTCATTTTTCTTTGTTCAGAGGGCTGGTTTGGCAAATTATAATTTTTGAGGAAAGCAATAAAATTCTGTTTCTTTGAAGAGACAATTCCTGAGTGTGGCATATAATTATATTGTGAAATCACTTTGCCGGAAGATTGTAAAAATTCCACTTCATCAAATTTGATTTTTAAATACAAATGAAGTCGATTTTCTGCTGAAGTTCTCCATCGCCAATCCATAACCTCATAATTTGATCGATCTGTTTCTACAAGTTGAGGTAAGTGTTTTTCATCTCCAAAAGTCATTTGTGAGAATAAAAAAATATGCAGTAACATCAAATGGAAATATTTTTTTCTCATAATAATCCCTTTTAAGTAAAAAAAGCCCGAATTAGTTCTTCGAGCTTTTTGTTAATTATAAATTGTTCATTAAATTTAGCGAGGTAATTGGGTAATTAGTCCATTGGGTAACTGGTAATTAGTAATATTGCTAAATTTTTTATTACCCAATTTCCTTATTACCAAATTACCCTATTAGCGAAAACCAGTGCGCTATGAATTTACCGGCTGCAACTGATCTGCTGACAAATTTGTATCCAATCCCACAAAGAATCGGATTGCTTCTTCGATTTTTTGAAAATCGACAGTCGTATTTTTACAGGGGCCTTCAGGTCTTTGATTAGGAATTGCGATAACCGGTATATGCCGCACATCCTTTATTCCGCTCAGCAAATCACGCTCGCACGCCACCCCAATAATTGCTGTTGGCTTTTGTTCAATAATTATCTTACGCGCCAATTCTCCCCCAGGCACAGTGAATATGAGACATTGATATTGTTTTGCTAACCCAATTATTTGTTTCTGTACCGAGCGTCTCAAACAACGCGGCAGTAAAATAATGACTTTGCTTCGGGTCATTTTCCAGCGCGTGGTTCGAATTAATGAATTGCTTACTTTAATAAAAGAATTCCCCATGCGATCGTATGACACACCAAACTTATTCCCCAGGGATAAAATGAACGGAGTTAAAAATGTAATGGAAAATTTTAATTTACCTGCCCGCACGATAAAATTTCGGTTGGTAACAATTGATAAGATTGTCTGGGAAAAAATTAAAAGCAGCAAACCAATGACTATAAGCAAACCCTTTTGTAAAACATCAGCTGCAACAGGGCTTAATTGAACGACCCTGGGCTTTATCATATACCATATGAAAACCAAACCGAGTGTTAATAAAAAGATACCTAAAACCGTAAATCCTAAAAACAATCTTCTTCCGGCTTCTACATCTAATTCTGTTTGAGCCAGGTTGCCATCCCACTTATCCCATTCGTCGCCTAATTTTCTATCTTTTACTTTAGCCATTTGATAATAACTCGTTTATTTTCTGATAATAATTTTTAAAATAAATACGAAAGCGAATACAAAAGGATACAATATAAATTAGTATCTAAACAGTGAACTTCTTGCACATTCTCCTTCGGCGAACCTGTCCGCCGTTTTGTTGGGTGGATCAATACGCCAGAAAAGACGGCGCATCTTCGATCTATAATAGAAATCTGCCGAAGATTGGGCAAATAAATTCTGAATTAAAAAAAAGAGCGTTTGGAAGGTAATTTGGTAATAAGGAAATTGGGTAATAAAAAATAGATCAGTATTTTGAATTCCCAATTACCCAATTAACTAATTACCCAGTTACCTCATTGGCTCTGGCTTGTCCAGGTTGGGTTACAGAACCGAACAGCCCACAGAAACTATTTTCCCACTGACTTCTTTTAAAACTTCGCTTGTGGGATATAATTTGCTACTGGCGAATCTCCAATTCTGTGGGCGTAAAGTAATTCTTCGTTCTGATTTTCCGTATCGTATTCAAGAATAAAACCTATCAATCCTATAATTTTACACGGACTGAACTTCTTTTATTTCAGGTATCTCCTCAATCACAGCGCGTTCAATGCCTGCTTTTAATGTCATTTGTGAAAATGGGCAGCCTCCGCAAGCGCCAGTCATTCTTACCTTCACAATATTATCCTCAACACTCACTAATTCTACGTCGCCGCCATCAGCTTGCAACCCGGGGCGGACTTTATCTAATACTTTTTGCACTCGATCTAACATGTTTTTTTATCCTTTTCTAATTTATCGAATATTTAACAATTTTTAATTTCGTACTACGTAAGACTTTGTCGGACATTTTTCAACAGCATTATTCAGGTCTTCTGCTTTTATATTAAGAATCTTGGGAAGATTTCCTTCCATTTCGATTGAACCGGAAGGCGTAACTTTTTCTTTTGAACATAATGTGCAAGCGGTACAACCAACCTTGCAAACCTGCTTCACTGCCTTTGTTTTATCAAGGGAAACACAACCAAGAAATATTTTTTGAGAAACCGGAATTATTTTCATAATCCCACGGGGGCAGGCAGCAACACACATTCCACAAGCAGTGCACTTCTCCTCAAAAACGTACGGTAAACCATTATCTCTCATTTCCATGGCGTCAAAAGGACAGGCATTGACACAGCTTCCCAAACCAAGACAACCGTAAGTACAGGCTTTATCACCACCCATAACCAATTCTGCTGCATTACAATCCAGCACCCCATCGTACTCAAATCGTTTAGGCGCTAATTCATTATTCCCCTGACATTGAACAACAGCAACTCTTCGTTCGGCTGCGACAGCCTCGACACCCAAAATATGTGCAATTTTTCCAATCACTTCATCACCACCGGGAGCACAGAGACTAATATCAGCGCCACTTTTCACAACAGCTTCAGCATAACCCGAACAACCCGGATAACCACATCCGCCGCAATTCGCTCCTGGTAATTCATCAAGAATGTGTTCAATTTTCGGATCAACTTCAACAGCAAATTTTTTCGATGCATAAGCCAGACCAGCGCCAAAAAGTAAACCAAGACTTCCGATTCCTAAAATTGAGGAGATTACGACAATGTCCATGGTATCTTTTAATCCTTTTATTCTTCTTAATATTACAGTTGATTAGCGGGAATTTTAAGATTTTAAATATACTTTTATTTGTGGAAAAAAGCAAGTGAAAATTGAAAAACATAACTGAAAATTTTTGTCATAACACCACGACCTGTTAAACAAAACATGTAATGACTTGAATGATAAAGTTGATCTCAAAAAAAATCCCAATGTAATTGAACATCAGGATTTTATTTATCTAATAAAAACTCAAATATTAATATTTCAACCCTGCACATCCTCCTCCGAATCCAGCGCATGGCTCGTCTTCTTTCCTAAATCAGTGAAAGTCAAACCATCCGCTTTTTTCTTTACGGATATCGAACAGCCATCTGTAAAATTACCTTTTAACATTTCTTCAGCAATTGGATCCTCAACATATTTTTGGATTGCCCGTTTTAACGGTCGGGCGCCGAACTGTGGATTGAATCCTTTCTCAGCGATGTACTCTTTTGCGCTTTTAGAAAGGTTTATCGCAATATCGCGGTCGGAAACTTTAGCTAACATCTCCTCGATTACCAGGTCAACTATCTTTACCACATCCGGTTTAGACAACTGACGAAAAACGATTAATTCATCGACCCTGTTAATAAACTCAGGATTGAACAATTGTTTTACTTCATCCAGTATCCGGTTTTTCATCGCTTCATAATCACTTTTTTCATCCCCTTTTGAAAATCCAATGTTGCCACCCTGACGAATTTGCCGGGTGCCTAAATTGGAGGTAATAATTAAGATTGTATTTTTAAAATCAACCTTTCTTCCCAATCCATCTGTTATTCTGCCTTCATCAAGAATTTGCAATAAAATGTTGAATACATCAGGATGCGCTTTTTCAATTTCATCAAATAGAACAACTGAATAGGGATGGCGTCTTACTTTTTCAGTTAACTGACCACCTTCCTCGTAGCCGATATACCCGGGAGGGGCGCCCACTAAACGGGAGACGGCAAATTTTTCCATGTATTCCGACATGTCAATACGGATCAATGCTTCTTCATCTTCAAACAGATAAGCTGCTAATTCTTTTGCCAGTTGGGTCTTTCCAACCCCGCTTGGTCCTAAAAAAATAAACGAACCGATGGGACGATTAGGATCTTTTAATCCTGCCCTGGTACGCTGGATCGCCTTGGACAATATAGAAATAGCATTGTCCTGTCCAATAATTTGTTTCTCTAGTGTTTTTTTCATAGATAGCAGTTTTGCTGATTCCGATTGGGCAACCTTGTTAACCGGTATTCCTGTCATCATTGAAACAATTTCTGCTACATCTTCTTCAACGATCACAGCAACATTATCACTCTCTGTTTCCTGCCATCGTTTCTTCTCTAATTCTAATTGTTTTTGAAGTTTTCTCTCCTTGTCCCGGTAAATTGCCGCTTTTTCAAATTGCTGGGATTTAATCACAGTTTCTTTCTGGTTCCTTATTTTTTTTACTTTTTCTTCTAAAGCGACTAATTCATCAGGCACAACAATGTTTGCAAGGTGAACCATAGCGCCGGTCTCGTCAAGGACGTCAATTGCTTTATCAGGTAAGTATTTATCAGTAATATAACGCTCTGATAATTTTACTGCCGCAGATATTGCTGCATCATCATATTTTACTTTGTGATGCGATTCATAGCGATCTTTAAGTCCATAAAGTATCTTTACCGTTTGATCTGCCGATGGAGGATCAACCATTATTTTTTGGAATCTTCTTTCTAAAGCGCCGTCTTTCTCAATATACTGTCTAAACTCATTGAGCGTTGTTGCGCCGATACATTGAATTTCTCCCCGGGATAAAGCAGGTTTAAACATATTTGAAGCATCTAAAGAACCGGAAGCCCCGCCTGCGCCAACGATTGTGTGTAACTCATCAATGAATAAAACAACATCCTTCACCTTGACTAATTCATTCATGATCGCTTTCATGCGCTCTTCAAATTGACCGCGGTATTTTGTCCCAGCCACGATAGCTCCCAGGTCAAGCGTGATCAATCTTTTATTATGCAAAACCCGCGGGACTTGCTTGGCTATTATCCGTAACGCTAATCCTTCGGCAATTGCAGTCTTGCCAACACCGGGTTCACCAATAAGCACGGGATTATTTTTTTTCCGCCGGCTTAGAATTTGCGCCACACGTTGAATTTCATTGTTTCGTCCAATAATGGGATCCAATTCATCTTTTATAGCTAATTTCGTCAAATCCCTGCCAAAATGATCCAACGCCGGTGTTTTTGATCTTTTCTTTCCACCTTCTCTGACAGTTGGTGTGCCGCGCAAAATATTCCCTAATTCTTCTTTTATCAAATCATAATTGACGTCGAACGACATTAAAACCTGGGCAGCCACACCCTCTTTTTCTCTCACTAATGCCAATAACAAATGTTCGGTACCGGTAACATCTGATTTGAACCTATCGGCCTCCATGTATGCCATTTTCAATATTTTTTCTGCCCGTTTGGTAAGTGGAATATCACCAACCGTCATTGTATCGCCGGTTGTTTTTACGGCGTCTTCAACTGACTTTATTAATTCATCTAAATCACATCCTAAATTATTCAAAATTTCAATGGCTATTCCTTCACTTTCTCGCAGCAATCCTAATAAGAGATGCTCAGTCCCAATATAGTCATGTCCCAAACGTAACGCTTCTTCCCTTGAATACTGTATCACAACCTGAACACGATTGGAAAAATTCTTCTTCATTTACTCAATCTCCTTTGAATATCTATTTCAATTATCACTTCAGTGTTCCCTGATTATCTCATTAATAAATTAACATACTAAAAATTATTTTAAAATTCAACCTATTTTTTTATTGATTTTTACAATTAGTTTTTGATTAACATAATAATATTTTGTTTAATCTCCGTAATTGGTGAAGTTACTGGATGCTTGATTCTCGTTACTGGATTCCCCACCCCATCCAGTATCAAGAATCAAGTATCAAGCTTCTTTACTAATTTTATTTGCAGTTCACTGCGCTGGAATTAGTTTAAATTTCAATGTTTTTAATTCAATCTATTGTGCTTAACCCGCCCATCAAACAACTCAATCACCCGATCTGCATTATCTGCCAGTTCCATGTTATGTGTTACTAAAACAATAGTCTGATTTTTATTTTTATTCAATTTCCAAAATAACTCGTGCAGCGCTGTTGCTGAACGACGGTCTAAATTCCCTGAAGGTTCATCTGCTAAAACGAGTCGGGGAGAATTAATTAGCGCCCGCGCCACTGCAACCCGTTGTTGTTCCCCACCGGATAATTCATTCGGTCGATGATGAAGCCGGTTCCCTAATCCAACTTCATCCAATAATTCTTCAGCGCGTATTGATACTTTCTTCTGCTCCTCCCTTGCGATTAAACCGGGCAGCATAACGTTTTCCAGCGCTGTAAATTCCGGCAAAAGATGATGAAATTGGAAAACAAAACCAACCGTTTTGCTCCGATAATTTGCCAGACTGCGATCATCGGATTGAAACACATCTTTGTCATCAATGAACAATCGACCCTTTGTTGGTCGATCTAACACACCCAAAATGTGAAGCAGCGTACTCTTGCCAACCCCTGAGGATCCGGTAACAGCAACTATTTCACCTCCATATATTTCCAGGTCCACTCCCTTGAGTACTTCGACAGTAGTTTTATTGAGGTAGTAATTTTTGTAAATATTATTGGTTAATAAAATTCTCTTTTTTGTATTCATATTTTATCACTCATATCTAATTGCTTGAACAGGATCTAATTTAGAGGCTTTTAATGATGGGTATAGCGTGGCGCCAAAACATAACAGTATGGCAGCCGCAGCGATCAGAATAAAATCCAGCACTTTCATTTCTATTGGCAGCGAACTAATAAAATAGACATCAGCCGGTAATGATAACCAGGCATAGTGAAGCTGAGACCAGCACAAAATATAACCTATCGTACAACCCAATACAGTTCCAACAATTCCGGAAATAACGCCCTGCAAAACAAATATCTTCATGATTGAATGATTTTCTGCTCCGATCGATTTTAAAATACCAATCTCTTTTTTCTTTTCCATCACTACCATAATCATCGTGCTGATGATATTAAACGCAGCTACCATAATAATGAGACTGAGAATAATGAACGCCGCCCATTTTTCAATTTGCATCCAGGAAAAAAGATTGCTATTTCTCTCAAACCATGTTTCCGTGGTATAAGGATAACCATAGGCATCTGCCATTTTTCCAGCAACGCTATTCACTATTTCCAAATCCATTTTATCTAACATAATTTCCAGACCGGATGCCCTGTTTTCAGGCATGTTCATCAAATCCTGGGCACACTCGATGGAAATGTAGCCAAAATTACTGTCAAATTCAAACAGCCCGGTCTCAAACAGCCCGGTAACGACAAAGGATTTCAATTTAGGCGCGCGCGGCATAAAAAGGTTTTTTACATTGGCGAAACTTCCTATATAAATTTTTTCTCCAAGATTAGCGTCTATGCGCCAGGCTAAACTCTTGCCTAATACAATCCCGGGTAACGGTTTTTCACCGGTGACCTCCAAAGTATCCAGGTCAAGTTCTCCCCAGACAATATTTTTTTCCAGGTCAGAAACATCCACCACTGATTTTTGATCCACCCCCTTAATGATGATTGCATCCCTGTTTTGTCCATTTCCGATCAGACCTTTATCGTAAATATAGGGTGAAATTGCTTTAACGTGATCATAATTCTTCAAATCATTTAGAATCTGTTTATAATTATCAATTCCCTTATCGTGAAAACTTCTGAAGCGAATATGAGAATCAAAGCCAATGATCCGTGAACGGACTTCTGTCTCAAATCCATTCATCACTGAAAGAACAATGATCAAAGCAGCCACACCAATCATCACGCCGGCAATGGAAAAATAATTGATCAGCGAGATAAAACCAGTGCGTCTTTTTGATTGAAAATAGCGTTTTGCTACAAAGAATTCGTATGACATGAGCTTACTTTCAAAATAATTTATAAATCAGTTTTTATGAGTACTTATATATTTAAATGTTAAGTGGATTCCTAATTTCTAAAAACTCAAATTCTTTAAAATCTGCAACGTTTACTGTATAAATTCCTTTAATATTATTGTCTTTTAGTGTCGCAACAAGAGCAACATCAAACACCTTCTTTCTTGTTGTTACAGAACTTAACAAATTTAAAAAAGTTTGCAATTGTGTTTCGTGTTGATAAATAATCATCACACCTGTATTTATAGTATTACCAGTTGAATCTTTGTTTTTTGTGCAAAAGTTTTTTCTAACCCAGATCACTTAACTCTTACATCAAAAAGGCTGAGGCGAAGGCTAAGGCGGAGTAAGGTATAAGATTAAAGGATTAAGAATTTTT
>JADHVV010000072.1 GCA_016783825.1 Candidatus Zhuqueibacterota bacterium
GCTGCACGAATCCCATTTACTTTATTCGCTACGATGGACATGCCTATTCCTGATCCGCAAATCAAAATGCCTTTGTCTGCTTTATCCTGAGCCACTGCCCTGGCAGCGAGAATACCGTAATCCGGGTAATCCACCGAATCGGTTTTGAATGTTCCAAAGTCATCAACAGGTATAGATTGTTGTTCAAGGTAGGATTTTACTTTGCTTTTTAATTCGTAGCCCGCATGATCTGATGCAATTGCAATTATCATAGAATTTGTTTTGTCGTTTTTAATCAAATACGAATAATTTATCAAGAATCAGCAAAAGGGATAAAAATATTTTGCCCAACGGAAGTTTTAGCAATAAATCTAAGTTGGGCGGGACGATGGAAAAAATAGTCTCTAAAATTCGAACTGAACTATTACGAAAAAAAATACCCGTCAGGGAAAAATTTTCCCTGACGGCTTAAAACTAATATATCCATTTATAACAATTCAATTTGGCTTGCGTATGTTTATGAAAAAATCTATCCTCTTTTTTGGGGATAAAATCTTTAACATATCTCATTTTACCTGCAGCCATATCTTTATATTGTAAATCACTTGTCGCTTTTTTATACTCTTTATAGGCAAGTTCAAAAACCAATTTGTCGTCAAACTCAGGCGCGTCTTTACCCCTGTCTGCCATACATTCTTCAACAGCAGCTTCGTAGATTTCACCGCGGACGATATTTGCAAGACCAAATTTGGAATCGATTCTGAGCGCTTTGTTGGCATAGTTTCGTGCGGTGGAGAATTTGCCCAATTCTTTATAACAGGTAGCAACATCCGTATGCAGTTTTTTATTATCCGGCTGAATGTCTATCGCTTTTTTATAAGCTGCTATCGCTTTATTACATTGTCCTGAATTCGAGTAGGATGCGCCAAGATAAGAGAGCGCTGAAATATCACCTGGTTTTAGGTTAAGCAAAGCATTAAAATTAACAATTGCATTATCGAAATCTTCGATATTGAAATATTCTTTGCCTAAACTAAAAAGATTCTCGACATTTTGCGGGTCAAGTTTTTTAACCTCTTCCATTCCCTGAATTGCCGCATCGGCATCTCCGGTGGATTTATAAAGCTGACTCAGTGTTTTTTGAGCTTCCTGGTCTTTTGGATTTAAGCCAACTACTTTTTTGTATGCATTGATTGCCTCATCCTGTTGGTCGTTTCTTATATAAAGGTTGGCAACCTGCTTCCAGTCACTCGCTGTCGTATCATTTATTGCCAGCGCTTTTTCGTACTCGGAAATTGCCTCTTCAATCATGCCGCGACTTCCATAAATATATCCCAGGTTTCGATGTAAATAGGCATTCTTTGGAAATTTTTGGGTGCCAATTTCTAAAGCTATCTGCGCCGAATCAGCGTTATTTAGTTTAATATAAGCGTCTGATAAATAGGTGATAGTTCTTTTGTATCGTTGAGCAGTGTCTAATTCAACAATTTTCCAGAGCGGCTTGATGCAGTTGCGATACATTTTATTTTTATAATACTCGAACCCGGTACTGGCATAGAGCGCCATTTTTCTATCGTATATTCGTTGGAGAGAATCTTGTACCGCTTTTTGTCTTGCTTCATTGATCTGTGGTCCTTCTTTTCCGGCTGGTGGCACACAACCAAAAATAAACACCAGGGAAGTAGCTAAAGCAATAAAAAAAAGGATGAGCACCAGGCTCCGAACATTCTTGTTTACTAAAAATGATTTCATGATAACACCTCTGATAAAAAATTATTGTAAATTATTGACATTTTAAATTAACAATTATGCAAGACTTTGAATTTAAAAATATTTATTAAAAAAGCAAGGAAAAAGTTACAAAAATTGGATTTTTTTGGTTATTTGAACTAATTCAGAGTCATTTTTATCGCTGCTCACCCCTGTAAAACCATCTTTCACCGCCAGTGACTGAAATGAATAGTTGGAATACATTTTCTTTGACAGGATTTTTTGTTAAATCACCTCGAATGGAGTATTTCAAAGCAACATCTAATCGTCCCAATGTTCCATAATAAGGGAAACCAAATCCCAGTGTAAAACCATTTTCAGGGATAGTATTCCCATCAGTATCAAGATAATTCAATACCTTATTAAAATAACCCATCCGGTAAGATACTTTTTCAAAATAATTAGCCAAAGAATTGGTGCTTGGCAAAACTTCAAACCCAACACCAAAATGAGAGCCATCATTGTAACCTTGCAACTCATTGTTGTTCACTTTTATTTTTGACCAGGGCTCGGTATAATAATCACTACTAAGCCTGTATTTTGTTTTGAAGATATATGAGAATCCAAGTCCCCACAGTTCCGGCATGAATATGTCTAACCGGTCAAGATCATATCCTTGTATGGTCGCACCCGTGGAACCGAAATTAAGGCCGTTATTTACATGATCCTGGCTATTTAGCTTGAAATCTTTCGTATAAAAACCGCCTAAAAAGAGACTGGGCAGCGGATTAATAATCATACCGGTTGTAAAGTTGTAGCCCCACATTTTTCTGGTTAATTTGTCTGATGTATCCCAGAACATATCTGAAACGAAGTCAACTTCCCAGGTTTTCTCAAATTTGCCAAAATAATAATTTAATGCAGCGCCGATTGATATTTTTTTAAAGGGTGCAAAACCGATTCCTGCCGAAATTTTATTCAATCCACCCTCAGCAATTGTTTTTTTAGTAAAACCGAATTCATCAATTTTTTCGTCAATTTCATAGCGATAATCAAATTGTGATACAGGTTGAAGACTAAAAGCTGTTACCAATTTTCCCCTTTTAATAGGAACGGCAAGCGATAAGCCATTAAAATTGGTATATTTTCCAAACCCGGTTCCATCCTGAGACTCGCTCCATGTCGCTTCGTGAACGAAATCTCCCGATAACCGTGTTACCGGGGTGAAAACTAACCCGGCAGGATTGATCATGTTCATTTGAAAACCATCGGCAACAGCAATAAATGTTTCTCCCAAACCAATCGCATGAGCGTCTGACGTGTATGAGCGAAATCCAAATTCCCCTGAACCATAATACGACTGTGCCCGGGCTGAATTTATTTGAGTTGTAATTGTGAATATTGCTAATAAAAGAAATAAAAATTTATTTTTCATTGTTTACTCCAAATTGTTTTATTTTGAATTGGCAGTTCATGTATTATTTCCTGGGCTGATCTAGCCTGAACCAATTAGGTAAAAAGGTAATTAGTTTATTGGGTAATTTGGTAATTAGGTATTTATAATACTGATAAATATTTTATTACCCAATTTCGTATCCACTCAATATTTAATGGTAATTTGTGAAAATTGTTTTTGGTTATAAGTTCGCAAAAATATTAGCAGAATAATTTATAGCAGAATTATTCTGCTACAAATCATTCTGCGATAAAATATTCTTTACTATGCAACAAAAAAAGAATGATGTATTTAGCATATATTATTGAGCGGATACCCAATTTCCTTGTTACCAAATTACCTTTCAAATATTCTTTTTCATATTCAGTATTTTCTTGCCCACTGTGTAACAAATTCATTGTTTAGAAATTAAAACTCCTGCTTCGCTGGTGTGGAGTAATAGATTTTGATTTTCGGCTGCAATTCAGGATCTGATTTTGATGAATAAAAAGCAATTCTGGAAATTGTTTGGTCATCACTTGTCAATTTAAAGTAAAATCCATAATTTACATACGTATTCGTAGTAATAGACTGGATACTTGGGGCAATGCTAAAAGTGATGGTGCTATCAGTTACTGTTGTCGGATAACTTGCTCCCAATCCTTCGATTGGATCAATTTCAGCACCATCGATCCATTCAACAGCCTGGCGAAAGAGATAGGCATCACTTAATCCTGATAAGTCTCGAATGGAATTTTCTTTGTTAATGGTTAACTCCAGGGTCGCCCGGTTGATGTGAATTGTTGAATCAAATAAACTGAGGTCGAAATAGAAATTATTATAAAATGCCAAACCTTTACCAACATAAATTAAATCCGGGTCTAAATTTAAATCCTGCTCTGTATTCAGAAGCACAAAAGCATCTTCACTTACATAAATGACCTTATTCGTATCTATTGTAACACCTCCGGTATCAACGTAGCTGTAATATATATCTATTTTAGGAATGATGGTCTCGTCATAGCTATTGAGTGAATGATAAATTTGTATGAATTCAGCATCTTCACTTTCCAGCCAAAAACCGTAGCTGTTATAATCTGACTCATCATCATTCCATTGATTCAACAGTGTTGTATCCAGCGGAATTGAAATTTTGTTTGTTGAATCAGAAAAAATGGTTGCGCTGCTCAATTGCAGGTTCCAATCTTTTATTGGTGGATTTGTTTCATCCCACAACGTATCAGCTAAAAAAACATTTACGGTTGCTTGTGGGAAGCTATCCCAAAAAGATGAATCACCGGGGGCTGTCTTTCCCTTTATGCTCATTACCAGGTCGGCTGACTTTATGTGAAGACTGTCGCCCGGCGCGGCAAATTGCAGGTAAATGCCTGAATTATATTGCTCATAGCTGCCGAGTAATAATTCATTGCTGCTACTTGTATTTACGAATTTGCTATAAGATTTCTCAGCGCCGGTCTCTAATGTTAAAACAGTGTCGACAATTGCACCTTCCACATTGCCAATGATACGTTCGTAAGAGCCGGGTAATGGTTTGTTTTTACCACAGCCAAATATCATAAGCATAAATAAAATTGAAATGAAAAATAGAGATATTTTGTTCATGAATTTCCTCTTGTTTTTTGCCCACACGGATCAAAAACTCACACGGAATTTTTACATAATCTTTTTAATGTGATCTTTTGACAGTGTAGATATATTTTTTAATATGGCTTAACTAACTAACTAACTTAATTATTAATTATTTCAAGACAGATGAATAAGAATTAGCAATTAAAAGACACAATAACCAATGACCATTAACAACTCACCACTCACCACTCACAAATCACCACTAACCACTCACCCAATAACCTGACCATTTTTTATAACCTGGTCAACCAAATTAACACCAAAATGATAAGGCAAATATTTATAGTTCGGGATATTCCAGATGACCAAATCAGCCCGGGTATTTCTTTTAATTATTCCTATCTGTTTCTCTTTTGAAATTGCTTTTGCCGCATTAATTGTACTTGCCAGCCAAACTTCAGCAGGAGTCATCTTCATGTAAATGCAGCCAAGCGTCATCATTAAGGGTATGGATTCTGTCATACAACTGCCCGGGTTGAAATCAGTGGCTAAGGCAACCGATAATCCTGAATCGATCAATTTTCGAGCCGGCGCATAGCGCTGTAATCCGAGAAAAAAAACTGCACCGGGCAAAAGCACAGGTATTGTCCCGGACATTTTAATCTGTTCAATCGCTTTCGGACTGATATAATCGAGATGATCTGCTGAAACAGCATTCATTTTTGCAGCCAACTCTGTACCGCCGCTGGAAGTCAGTTGATCAGCGTGGATTTTTAATTTCAGCCCGGCTTCCTGGGCAGCGCCTAAAATAGTTTCCGTTTCGTCCAGGTTGAAAACGTGATCTTCACAAAAAATGTCACAAAATTCAGCCAACTTTCTTTCAGCCACCCGGGGAATCATTTCCTTTATTATGAGCTGAATGTAATCTTTCCGTTTGGCTCGATATTCATCAGGGATTTCATGAGCGCCTAAAAAAGTAGGAATCAAGTCAATCGCATGAATACGATTCAATTCCCGGATGACTTCCAAAGATTTGATCTCGTCTTCAAGGGAAAGTCCATAGCCGCTTTTTGCCTCGATGGTTGTTGTCCCGTATTGCATGAACCGGTCGAGATGGGGGAGAGCAAAATCGATTAGCTGCTGCTTTGATGCTTTCCTCAAATTCCTCACACTTGAACGAATTCCACCGCCTCCTTTGGCAATGTCCGCGTAACTTTTTCCCGCGTTACGTTGTTCAAACTCATTTTCCCTGGTGCCAAAGAATACCGGGTGGGTATGCGGATCGACAAAACCCGGCGCTACTACTTTTCCCGTGGCATCAATTATTTTTTTTGCAAAGAACTGGTCAACAATTTCAGATGTTTTGCCATAGCCAACAATCTTCCCCTGGTTACAGGCAACAGCGCCATTTTCAAAAATTTCTAATTTGGCATTCCCGTTGATATCCTCAACCGGACAAAGCAACTGGTTACCGTTTTTAATTATGAGATCGACTTCGGTCAATTAATCATTCCTGAATTTTGAATTGATTTAAATTTAAGACTGGTTTAGTGAATAATTTGGTCTATTAAAAATATAAATTTTGAATATAAAGATATTTATTCAAAAAGCCAAGAGAAAACTGAAATTTAGGGGGTGGGATAAAAAAAAATACCCATTCATTATCTGCAATTCCTTATTTTTGTTTGATAGAAATGCTTCAAATGGTCAGGTTATATTATCCCACCCCCTAAACAAACAAAATTTTAACTATTGTTTAATAATAATGTTTCAAAAGCAAATTGAAAAACCGTTTGACTATTAATTATTTTTGTAGTAAATTATTTTAGTGTTTTTAATTGTACTTTGTCAGATTAGAAAAAACAGCATGAAACTATGATTTTGAGTTACACTCGTGTGTCATTCCCGCATGTTTTTAGCGGGAATCCACAAAACCTTGGCAATGGACTCCCGATAAAACGTTCGGGAGTGACATAATTTGTAATGTGACAAAGTAGAATTAATAATTCTAAAGGTATAAAAATGATCTGTGATGTTTGTGGTAAAGAAGGTGCACGTTTACGCAAAGTGACCGTAGCTTATGGTAAAAGAAAAGATTTATTGGTAATTGAAAATATTCCAAAAATCAGTTGTCCAAATTGTGGAGAGAGTTACTTTACTGCTCAAACTTTGCACGAAATTGAACGGATTAAACTTCATCGGAAAAGTTTTGCAAAGCAACGTCCTGTTGAAGTTGCACCGTTCGTATAGAGGAAAATAATTCTATTTTGTTTTTTCATTAACTTGGTTCTTCAAAATGACTCACAAACAAACTGGGGAAAATTCAACTATGAAAAATACAAACCAAAATATGATGCATAAATTATATCTAATAATTTTTCAGAACCTGTTTTCAGTTTTGGTTCTTTTTTTATTTGTTTTGCCAATTCACGCCACCACCTACTACGTCTCACCATCCGGCAGCAATTCCAATCCTGGCACAGCAGAAAGCCCCTGGGCAACTCCCGGTTATGCATCACGACAACTCGGGGCTGGTGATGTGCTTATCATTAAAGGCGGCACATACTCCTTAAGTCAATTTGATGCTGACATCATTACTCCGTCATCGGGCTCGTCAGGAGCTTGGATAACGATCAAGGGTGAGGAAGGGAATCGACCAACTCTGGCGGGCAGCAATAATTTAATGGTGGCGATCAACCTGGCTGGTAAAAATTACATCAGAATAGAGAACCTGGAAATTACCAGCGATAATGGCGCAACGTTCAGGGATGGCATATCAGCAGTTGGCGGCGCTGCTAATAATATTGTATTCGAGAATCTTTACATTCACCATCTTGATGAGTTTGGAATTGACCTGGGTGACGTTCAGCATGTCGATATTCTGAATTGCGATATTACTTATTGTGGATTTGGTTCTGTTGGCGGTCCAACCGGGGAATCAGGTGGGTGGCGAAATGTGCTGATCAGCGGTTGTGATCTTTCTTATGGCGGGCATTATTACCAGGGAGGTCCGGGGCCCAGTCCTTATGGCAGACCTGATGGTTTTGGCATCGAGCCATCTTCGGGACCAATCGAAATAAAAAATACAACAGTTGAGCATAACCGGGGGGATGGTCTCGATTCAAAAGCGCAAAATACCAATATTCATGAATGTTATGTTGCCAACAATTTTGCTGATGGCATTAAACTTTGGGGGACTGGCAGCAAAATTAAAAATACACTCATTTATGGCAGGGGAGATGGCAATACGGTAACGACTCCCTGGGCTGCTATTGTAATTGATACTGAAGGAAGCGGCGCCAGTTTTGAGATCACCAATGTAACCATTGATGATTATGTGGGTAAAAATTACGTGATGTATGTGCAGTACGATCATCAATCAACGCCAATCAATCTTGTTTGTAGAAATACCATATTCAGCAGCCGGGGATCAAATGCAGCCATTTATCTGGCGAATTCTGTAAATCGTACCTTTGAATACAACCTGTATTATTTTCCCAATAGTTATGCCGTATTAATCCATGGCGGAACAAACTACGATTCAGAGCATGTTGCGGATATTGGAGCTGGCAATATTTATGGGGATCCGCTTTTTGAATCTCCCGCGTTTGGTTCAACCGGGAATTATCATATCAGGGATGGAAGCCCTGCTATCAACGGTGGCACAGCCAATGGAGCGCCTTCAAAAGATCTTGACGGCAGGAATCGACCCATCGGCGATGTTTATGATATCGGATGCTATGAAAGTACCTCGCTTGTGCCGGTGGAACTGGTTTCATTTGAGGCAAGGATAAAAAATCAAAATGTCGAGTTGTTTTGGGAAACAATCAGCGAAAGCAATAACTACGGATTTGAGATCCAAAGAGGTCGAACAGCGGACTCATTTTCAAAAATAGGATTTGTAGCCGGGAAGGGAACGACACTTATTCATCGGGATTATTATTTCGTTGATAAAAAAGCAGTCACCGGCAATCTTTTTTACAGGCTGAAACAGATGGATTTTGATGGTTCTTTTACATTGTCAAATGTAGCACATGTGAATATCGCGCCACCAAGTAAATTTTTCCTTGGGCAAAATTATCCGAATCCGTTTAATTCTTCTACGATTATTCCCTTTAGCGTCTCAAAAAAAACGCACCTGAAAATCACACTCCATAATATTCAGGGTGAAGAAATACAAGTCCTTACTGATCAAGTGTACGATGGAGGCTTTTATCAAATAACTTTGAATGTTCAAAACCTTTCAACAGGGCTGTATTTTTACAAATTGAGTACAGAAGATTTGAGTATAACGAGGAAGACGGTTGTTGTTTTCTAATTTTCCAAAACTCATTTCCTTATTTATTGTAAAAGTTTTTGAATATGTCCAAAATTTAATGGTGCGTTTCTTGATACTTGATTCTTGTTACTGGATACCCCCAACCCATCCAGCATCAAGAATCCAGCGGGACGTCCGCCATCTTTTTGGGCGGATATCAAGCATCAATCTTTTATATTGACTTTTGTAATTAAATTTATTATCTTCACATTTCTAAAATTTTCAGCCAATCAGCTTATTTTTATAGAAAAGATCACTGCATAAATCTTGGAGTTCATACCGTGACAAAAGCAGATATTGTTGATATTCTTGCTGAAGGAACTGGATTAACCAAAATAGAAACAGCAGCTGTTGTGGATGGCATGATTGCTACGATCAGCTATGCGTTAAAAAAAGGGGAGCCTGTTGATCTGCGTGGTTTTGGAAGATTTCAAACGGTGGACAGGGCGCCGCGGATGGGGCGAAATCCAAAAACCGGAATTGAAGTGCCTATCCCGGCGCGCAGGATGCCTGTATTTCGTGTGTCCAAACATTTTCGGGAGTTTGTTAACACACCGTTTGAGGCTGACGAGCAACTCATTGTTTCTGAAGAGTAGTATGTTAGCAGTTCAATCTTTGTTTTTTGTGCAAAAGTTTTTTTAACCAGGATCAATTAACTATAACAACGAAAAGGCTGAGGCGAAGGCTAAGGCGGAGAAAGGTATAAGATTAAAGGATTAAGGATTATCTTTTTTTCCTTCGCCTTTGCCTCAGCCTTCGCCTGCACTTTAGGAGACTATGAAACTATTCCCCCGCTTGAGTCGATTTGGTAAAACAGCCGGGTTTAATCGTCCGGCGTATCGTGATTATCAAAGAGAGATCGGGGATTTTTATCTGGAAAATTATGTAAGGCCTTTGGCAAAGGGCAAAACAATACTTGATATCGGCTGTGCAGAAGGTGGTGTTTTAGAAGCATTTAAAAACGATGGATTTGAGTGTACCGGACTTGAGTATAGTGAGCATCGATTCAATTACGCGCAAGAGACAGGCTCAAAAGAAATTAAATTTATTCAAGGCGATATTGAGGAAAAGAAATTCAAGAGTAAATTTGATGTTATTTTGATGCTCGATGTTTTTGAACATCTTGAAAAGAAAGGGGAAGCCATGGAAAATATTAAACAGGCGCTTCTTCCCGGGGGAATTTGTGTGATTTCTTTTCCGCCATTTCGCTCCGCTTTTGGCGGTCATCAGCAGGTGATGAGTTCTTTTTTACAATTTATTCCATTTTTGCATTTATTGCCCGAAAAAACATATCGTTGGCTTTTGGAACACATAGAGAAAAAAAACGTTGAATCTTTTCTTCGGATTTGTCAAACGGGTATTACGATTCGTCAATTCGAAAAGCAAATCGCACAAGCCGGTTTTGAGATAAAAAGGAAAATTTTTCATTTTGTCCGCCCTAGGCAAGCGTTTCGATTCGGGATTAAAATAAAGGAATATAAATCCAATTTCCTTAGAGAATATTTTGCTACAGGCGCTATATATATATTGACATGAAAATAAAATTAACATATTAAATATAAAGCAAGTAATCAGGAGGTGATTCAATGCCAAGCGGTAAAAAACGTAAACGAGCAAAAATAGCGACACACAAAAGGAAAAAAAGATTAAGAAAAGACCGGCATAAAAAGAAGAAATAAATAAATTATAGTTGAGACGGTTTTAATTTGAAATGAGAAGAGGTATTATTTAGTACCTCTTTTCATTTTATAGCATTCATTACCAAACGCTTGTTAATTCATAAAATATTAAAGTGATATGGTGTTTGTTATTTGATGGCATTGATGCTTGTTGCTGGATACTCGATGCTTGATCCACCCACCTCATCCGGTATCAAGCATCGAGTATCCAGCAACCAGACGAACGACAGGAAAACATGTTCGAAATTAAGTCAGAAATTGCCCCGAATAAAATTTTATCGGTTTCAGAGTTAAATCATGAAATCAAAACACTATTGGAAACTACATTCCCGGTGCTCTGGATTGAAGGGGAAATTTCCAACTTAAAATTTCATTCATCAGGGCATGTTTATTTCTCCCTCAAAGATAAAGAGTCCCAGATATCTGCCGTCATGTGGCGGTCCAGAAATGCCCAGTTGTTTTTTACACCCCAGGATGGAATGAAAGTCCATGCTTTTGGCAAGATCAATGTTTTTCATAAACGGGGCTATTACCAGTTCGATATCGTAAAATTGCAACCTGCCGGGATTGGCGAATTGCAGTTAGCTTTCGAACAGTTGAAACAAAGACTGCAAGAAGAAGGATTATTCGACGAAGAATATAAAAGACCAATCCCTGACTTTCCAGAAAAGATCGGAATTGTTACGTCACCCACCGGCGCTGCAATTCAGGATTTGTTGAATATTCTGAATCGCAGGTTTCCTGGTTTGGAAATTATTTTGAGCCCGGTAAAAGTACAGGGGGAGGGCGCTGCCCGGGAAATTGCTGAAGCGATAGATAATTTTAACAAGTTTGCTGATGTTGATCTGTTGATTGTTGGCAGGGGGGGAGGCTCTTTGGAAGACCTGTGGGCTTTTAATGAAGAAGCAGTTGCCAGGTCGATTTTTCGTTCCCAAATTCCGGTGATCTCTGCTGTGGGACATGAGGTGGATTTTACGATTAGTGACTTTGTTGCTGATTTACGGGCACCAACGCCTTCTGCAGCCGCTGAACTTGCTGTTCCCGACCGAATGGAATTACTCAACCAAGTAAAAAATCTTAAAAAAAGTGTGACTGAACTATGCCTGGGAAAAATTCAATATGAACGGGATCACTTAAAAGCGTTGACGGGCAGTTACTTTTTTATGCGCACACCGGATCTCATTAAAGAAAATCGCCAGCGAATTGACGAATTAGTACACACAATGCAGTTAACAAGCCAGCATCAAATAACCATGTTTTTCGAACAGGTGAAGAGGTTGGAAAAGCAGCTTCAATCATTATCCCCGGATTCGATTTTAAAAAGAGGCTACAGCGTTTGTAAAAGAACTCGTGATAATGTTATTGTGAAAGATGCAAAAGATTTGGAAAAAGAAGAGCAGATAAGTGTACAATTTTATAAAGGGAGGATTAAGGGGATTGTTGAAGATGTACACGAATGAAGGTGTTTAATTTAATTGAAAAAATTCCAATAATCAAATTCCAAATAACAAATAAATTCCAAACTCCAATATCCAATATTCGGAATAGATTTTATTTTTTGGAATTTGAGATTTGAATATTGGAATTTATTTGGAATTTGGTTCTTGAAATTTGGAATTTTCCAGTAAGTTTGCATATTTGGAAGAATAAAGGAACATGTTATGCCAGAAAAAACATTTGAACAAGCAATATCAGAATTGGAAAAGATCGTTGAAGAATTGGAAAAGGGAGAGCTATCTTTGGAAGATTCGATCAAGCGGTTTGAAAAAGGAATGAAGCTCTCAAAATTATGTAATGATAAACTGAACCAGGTTGAACAAAAAATGAAAAAATTGGTAAAAACAGATGATGGATTTCAATTAGAAATAATGTGATAGGAATAAATATGAACAAGTTAATGGATAAAATAAATTCGCCGGAAGATTTGAAAGTCTTTAGTGTGCCCGAGTTAGCAAACCTGGCAAAAGAATTACGGGAATTTATAATCACCAATATTTCACAAACAGGCGGACATTTAGCACCCAGTTTAGGAGTCGTCGAATTATCGCTTGTGCTTCATTATTTATTTGACAGCCCCAGGGATAAAATTATCTGGGATGTTGGGCACCAGGCTTATGTACATAAAATTATTACAGGAAGAAAGGACCGGTTTTCTACGATTCGACAGTTAAACGGCATTAGCGGCTTCCCAAAAATTTCGGAGAGCGAACATGACCATTTCGGCACCGGGCACGCCAGCACTTCAATTTCAGCGGCGCTGGGAATGGCTTGCGCCCGGGATATGGCTGGTGATGATTATAATGTAATGGCTGTTATTGGAGACGGCGCCCTGACCGGTGGGCTGGCATTAGAAGGCTTGAACAATACCGGAGCTTCCGGAAAAAATATCATTGTTATTTTAAATGATAATGAAATGTCCATTTCCAAGAATGTCGGCGCATTTGCCAATTATTTGACAACACTAATCACAACGCAATCTTATAATAAACTCAAAAATGAGGTCTGGCAGATAACGGGTAAATTATCAACTTTAGGCACAAAAATCCGCAAAATTGTCGGGCGTGTTGATGAGAGTTTAAAATCTATTTTAGTGCCGGGATTATTGTTTGAAAGACTTGGCTTTCGCTATTTTGGACCAATTGATGGTCATAATATTTCACGTTTGATCCGGGTGCTAAAATTAGTTAAAACCCTTGAGGGCCCCATGCTGGTGCATGTTATCACGCGAAAAGGTAAAGGCTATGAACCTGCCGAGAAAAATGCCCCGGTTTTTCATGGTCTGGGCGCTTTTGATAAAGAGACCGGTAAGACGGTCAAAAAAAGTGATATCCCCCCCGGCTATAATACGGTGTTTGGCAAATCACTGGCAGAATTTGGTGCAGAGAATAACAAAATCGTGGCAATCACAGCAGCCATGGCGCTGGGCACCGGGCTTATTCATTTTGCGGATAAATTTCCGGAGCGTTTTTTTGATGTAGGAATCGCAGAAGGTCATGCGGTAACTTTTGCTGCAGGACTTGCCTCCCAGGGATACAAGCCTGTTGTTACGCTCTATTCTTCATTTTTACAGCGCGCTTATGACAGTGTTATCCACGATGTGGCGTTACAAAACCTGCCTGTTGTCTTTGGAATTGATCGCGCCGGCTTGGTAGGAGATGATGGCCCCACACATCACGGTGTATTTGATTTAAGCTTTTTGCGTATTGTCCCAAATTTAGTTGTGATGGCGCCAAAGGATGAGTTTGAATTAAAAAGAATGTTGTACACGGCATTGAAATATGAAAAGGGACCAATTGCAATGAGATATCCCCGAGGCAGTGGTATTGGCATTGCGCTCGACTCTCTTATAAAAGAGATTGAAATTGGCAAAAGCGAAGTGATAGCACAGGGTAAAGATGCGTTAATAATCGGCATTGGACCTGTTGTTTATAATGCGTTGAAAGCGCGGGAAATATTATCAGGATTAAATATCGATGTTCAGGTAGTAAACGCCAGGTTTGTTAAACCGCTCAATGAAGCGTTTTTTAAAAAGATGTTTCAAAAATTTGAATTAATTATTACGTTAGAGGACAATGCAATTCAAGGCGGTTTTGGCAGTGCAATAGGCGAATTACTTTTGCAAACTCCAGACACAAATGTTATCCTACATAAAATTGGCATACCCGATGAGTTTATTGAACAGGGTACGCTGGCTGAGCTTTATGAACAAGTGGGATTAGATGTGAACGGAATTGTTAAAGCGGTGAAAGAAAAAATGAAATTGATCAAACCTCGAAAGCGTGGATTAAAAAAGTGGATTTAATTTTTGAAAAATTTTGTAAAAAGCTAAATTAGCCACGGAAAGGGAATCTTCCTTCGTCTTCTAAATTAGGAGCTTCAAGTTATGATTTTTGGGATTAGAGGGAACACAACAAAATCCATTGTAAAAGGTGTTGTTGTGGATCTATTACAATGGTTATCTGCTCGAAAAATCAGTTATGTGATCGATGAAGATTTGGTCAATTATTTGAAATTGGATTTTCATGTCAATAGCCAAAAAATTGAACAACTTGCAAACAATTGTAATATTGTGTTGGCGTTTGGTGGTGATGGAACCATACTTTCCACTGCAAGGGCTGTGGGTTCTTCAGGAGTTCCAATTTTGGGTGTCAATCTCGGCGGCCTGGGATTTCTTACTGAAGTAACGATTGATGAACTTTACCCGACATTAGAAAAAATTATCAACAATCAATATTCTATCGTAGAAAGAATGGTTCTTGAAGCGACAGTGCGAGAACAAGATAATGAAAAAACATGCTTTGCACTGAATGATATTGTCGTTGATCGGAGTGGATTCAGCAGGGTGATTCGTATTGAAGTGTTTATCGATGATAATTATTTAAACACTTATTTGGGGGATGGACTCATCATTGCTACACCAACGGGTTCCACTGCTTATTCATTGTCAGCAAAGGGGCCAATTTTATTTCCCACAGTTAATAGTATGGTCATCAATCCAATCTGCCCCCATTCGTTGAACGTCCGCCCGGTGGTGATTCCCGATACCAGCGTTATCCGCATTGTGCCGCATCCGCAAGATAGTGTCGTTACCATGAGCGTTGATGGACAGGTGAGCCGTCAATTCCCCAAAACTGCTGACGTCGAAATTATTCTTAAAAAAGCAGACTATTACATACGCTGGATACAACGCGAAAATAAAAATTTTTATGACTTGCTGCGGACAAAATTAAAATGGGGAGTGGATGATCGGACTGGCAGTGCGGTGATTGGTGAGTAGTTAGTGGTGATTGGTGATTGGTCATTGGTCATTAGTCATTAGTTATTGGTCATTAGTCAATTAGTCAATTTGGGTAATAATGGAGTTTGGTGATAATTAATTTTCAATGTTTAGAAACTAATTACCTATTTACCCAATTACCTTATTACTTAATTTCCCAATTACCCTATTACTAAATTACCCAGTTACCTGAATAGCTGTCTAATAATTCAAAACTTCTACATTGGCAAAGTAGCGGTGAAAAAGATATGAAAGATAAGGCGCACACAACGCCATTAATGGAACAGTACCTGGCTATTAAAGCAAAACATAAAAATGCGATCCTTTTTTACCGGATGGGTGATTTTTATGAGATGTTTTATGATGATGCCAAAGTTGCTTCCGGGGTTTTGGGGATTACATTGACTTCGCGCGCCCATGGGAAGTCAGCCAAGGTGCCCCTGGCTGGATTTCCGTATCATGCGCTTGATAATTATCTTACCAAAATGATCCGCGCCGGCTATCGTGTTGCTATATGTGAACAGGTTGAAGATCCGAAAAAAACGAAAACAATAGTAAAACGTGATGTCATCGAGATCGTAACGCCGGGCACTACTTTTTCTGATGAACTTTTAGAATCAAAAAGAAATAATTACCTGGCAGCAGTTTTCGTGAAAAATGATATTTGCGCTGTTGCTGGCGCCGATGTAACGACCGGTGAGTTTTTTGTGTCTGAATTTCCCAAAGAAAATCTGAGAGAACAAGTACTTTCCCTGAATCCTGCCGAAATTATCGTTTCAGAAACCCAACAAAATTATGTCTCACGCGAAATTGAATCGGATTTAAATAGTTTTATTACCCCACAAGAAGATTGGATTTTTAGTCGGGATTATGGGTACGAGGTTTTAATCGAGCACTTTCAAACAGCCTCGTTAAAAGGATTTGGCTGCGAAGATCTGGATACGGGGATTGCCGCGGCAGGCGCTGTTTTAAATTATCTCAAAGAAAATCAAAAAAATAGGCTTCAACATTTCACCCAATTAAGGCGGCGATACGATTCCGACTTTATGACCATCGATCCGACAACGCAGCGTAACCTGGAATTGATTGAATCGCTTTCCCGGCGAGACAACAGGGGAGTCTTACTTGCAGTGCTCGATCAAACTAAAACTGCGATGGGAGGGCGTCGGCTGGTGAATTGGCTGTTAAATCCTTTGAACCAGGTTTCAGAAATTAACCTACGTCTGGATGCAGTTGATGAATTTCTGAATAATGAAATATCAAAACGTGAGTTAAGGGAAATCCTTAGCAAAATCGGAGACCTGGAACGGCTGCTCTCAAAAATCACTACCGGCAGAGCCAACGCTCGTGATCTTATCTCGCTAAAATCGGCATTAAATCAAGTACCCAAAATTAAATTGGAATTAAAAGAGCGGGAATCAAAATACGCGGTTCATATCCGAAAAAATCTTTTGGAATTGAAAAATGTCGTTGAGGAGATAGAAAAAGCAATTGTGGATGATCCGCCGCTGGCTGTATCAGAGGGGGGACTCATTCGGCGGGGGTATAATGCTGATTTGGATCATTTGAGAGAAATTTCCTTTTCCGGAAAGGATTGGATCGCACAACTTCAAAAAACAGAGCGTGAGAGAACCGCTATTCCTTCGTTGAAAGTAAATTTTAATAAAGTATTTGGGTATTACATTGAGATCACCAAGCCACACCTGGCAAAAGTTCCTGATGATTATATTCGAAAACAGACGCTGGTAAACGCTGAACGGTTCATCACTCCCGAATTAAAGGAATATGAAGAACAGGTTCTCAATGCTGAAGAAAAAATTGTTGAGCTGGAATATCAACTGTTTGATGAAGTCAGACAATTGGTAAGTAAAGAAGTAAGAGCGATCCAGGAAAATGCCTCGCTCATTGGTGAGTTAGATTGTCTGCTGAATTTCGCACAAATTGCATTGGATAATAATTATACCAAACCTGTCATAGGTACAAGTGAAAAAATAATTATTAAAGACAGCAGGCATCCGGTGGTGGAAAAATTACTGCCGCCGGGCGAATCTTTTGTTCCCAATGATATTTATTTGAATAATGAAACCGATCAAATATTGATAATCACGGGGCCCAATATGGCGGGCAAATCAACTTATCTCCGACAGGTTGGTTTAGTTGTGCTAATGGCACAGACCGGCTGTTTTGTTCCGGCAAAATCCGCTGAGATTGGATTGGTCGATAAAATCTTCACCCGGGTTGGCGCTTCGGATAACCTGGCTGGCGGCGAAAGCACATTCCTGATGGAAATGAATGAAACGGCAAATATCCTGAACAACACAACGCCTAAAAGTTTAATTTTATTGGACGAAATCGGCAGGGGAACCAGTACTTTTGACGGGCTGTCAATTGCCTGGTCTGTGGCTGAATATTTGCATAACCAGTTGAGCGTTGCTGCAAAAACACTTTTTGCCACACATTATCATGAATTAACGGAACTTGCATTAATGCTGCCTCGTGTAAAAAATTATAATGTGGCGGTAAAAGAGTGGGGCGACAAGGTTATCTTTTTGAGGAAGATTGTCGAAGGAGGCTGTGATCACAGTTATGGCATTCAAGTTGCTCAATTAGCGGGATTGCCGGCAAAGGTGATTAACCGGGCAAAGGAAGTACTCACAAATTTGGAAGCAGACGAACTAACGGCAAACGACATGCCGCGTTTAGCGCGCCCTTTGAACGGACTCAAAATAGAAACAAAGACGGATCAACTTGATTTTTTTCAAAAGCAAGAACAGCAATTGCGGGATGAATTGAATGAAATAGATATCAACACTTTAACGCCTTTGGATGCTTTAAATAAATTGTCTGAATTGAAGAAGATTATTGAAGAGAATAATAAATAATTGGTTGTGAAATAGAAAGTCAAAATAATTTAAGTCAACCTGTCCGCCTTTTTTGGGCGGAAAGGTTGACTCCAATCATTTTGACAATAATGAATTATTGGTTGGTAACATTAACCAGGTGAATTTTATGAAAACAATAAAAATTTTAACATTGATTTTTTTATCATTTTTTTATATAACATCAACCAGCTATGCCGGTAAAATTGTCAAAGCCAAATATGCCGGTGAGTTTTTAGCAACCGGGGTTGGCGCGCGGGCATTGGGAATGGGCGGCGCTTTTGTGGCGATCTCCAATGATGTGACCGGGGGCTATTGGAATCCGGCGGCATTAGCGCAAATCAAATACCCTCAAATTTCAGCCATGCATGCACAGCGATTCGCAAATATTGTCAATTATAATTATGGGGCGCTGGCTATCCCGTTTGGCAAAAAAAGTTCACTTGCGTTATCACTCATCCGGCTTGGCGTTGATGATATTCCCAACACCAATGATGCATTACTCGATTATGGCGAAGATGGCATCCCAAACACAGGAGATACCGGTGAAGGCAACGGAATTATTGATGCCAATGAACGTCTCGATCCCAATAAAGTTTTCTATTTCAACTCGGCTGATTACGCGGTTTACTTGAGCTATGGGAAAAAACGCAGTGAAAAATTTTTCTACGGCGGAAATGTAAAAGTGATCAAAAAAGGCGTTGGTGAAAATTCTGCTTGGGGCATGGGTTTTGATCTATCTGCTTTGTGGAGACCGTATCGTAATTTAAATGTTGGTGTGAATCTACAGGATATAACCACAACGCTGTTAGTCTGGGACACCGGCAGACAGGAAGCGATTACCCCCACCTCAAAAGTCGGTGTCGCTTATTTGTGGCGATCCCCTAAAATCGCCGGCTATTTAATTCCCTCATTCGACGTGGACATCCGCTTTGAGAACCGGCAATATGCTTCCCAGATGAATATCGGCGCAGTCAGTTTTGATACCCATGCCGGGTTGGAGTACCAGTTCAAACAGATTTTAGCGCTGCGGCTGGGAATGGATGTTGGCAGATTTACCGCCGGTATCGGTGTGAAACTACCGCGACTCCATGTTGATTACGCATTTTTAAGCCATGATGATTTGGGAGACACGCATCGTATTTCACTTCGCTTGACGATTGCTGAGAAGAAGTTTCAGAGGAAAAAGCAATAAAACCAACAATAAATCGAAAATTTTCGCTTGCTTTTTATTAATTTATTTTGTATGTTAGATAGTGGCGAAAATACTCCTGCTGCCTCAACTCATCTGTAATACGCTTAAAGACTTATTCCATCCTGAAATCCGACTGATATCGGGAGTTTCGCCACAACCAAAAAATCCATTTTTCATTCTTTCTTTATGTACTATTCAAAAAAACAAAGTGATTGAAATTTAAAATAATTCATGGAATTTTTTCATTTTTAGCATCTATTATTTATTGAGATGGTATCAATCGGAAAGGATGTAAAACAAAAAGCTTATTTCTTTTTAGTCCACAACTCTCAAATAATCTATTCAAAACATTGGAGGAAAGCCTATGCGAAAAACCAAATTTTTAATTCTTATTTGTATTATTTTGGCGTTGTATTCCTGCCAAAAAAAAAGCCCCACAGAAACACCGCCTGACAACAATATCCATCCCCAGCAGGACATTCCCTGGCCCAGCCTGGCGGATAGTCCGTGGCCTTCTCCACATGGAAACGTTCAGTGCAACGGTCGAAGTAAATATATTGGTCCCAGAGAGGGTATAGTCGCCTGGATTTTTACGGATGAACGTTTTGTAAATGAAAATTCAGGCGTCGTTTTAGGATCAGATGGTACCATATATTTCACAGCAGGTAAAAATTCCCGTGTTATGAAGCGCTATTTATATGCTTTGAAACCTGTTGGTTCATTAAAATGGAAAAAAGAAATTGAAGGTAAATTTGCATCAACACCAATACTAGGTACTGGCGATATTATTTATGTTCCAACTTATTTCGGACCCATTTATGCATTTAATCCCGATGGGACATTAAAATGGAAATATGGGACTTCAATGTATTGTAGTCATACATTTAGCCCGGTGATAGGATTAGATGGTTCGATCTATTTTGCGGATAATTATGGAAATTGGCATGCAATTAATGCTGACGGCACATTAAAATGGATGAATGAAGAAAAAGCAAATTCAAGCGAAATTCTCCCTTATTCTTATTCTTTAGTGATGTCACCTGATGGAGCAGTCATTTACGGAGGCGGATTAGACGCCACTCTAAATGCATTTGATGCCCAAACAGGAACCATTCTTTGGGAAGTTCCCACTGGTCGTAATTTGATTGCATCACCACTTGTCGATTCTAACGGAAATATTTATTTCTTTCAATTTGATAGTACAGGTTATCACATTTGCTCTATAAATTCCGAAGGCAAATTGCGTTGGAAAGGTAATCATAAGCTGAATTGGTGGATAAGTTTTCACATGGATAAAGATGGAAATATTTATGCTTACAGTGAAGATCAACGTATCCTCTCTTTTGATTACGAAGGCAATCTTCGATGGAGCAGTTCCACATTAGGGGAAGTATGGCCCAGTTCCATAATCGGAGATAGCGAAGGTGTCATATTCTTTGCGCATACCGATACATATGTGATTGCTTTGGATCAGGAAGGTCATACTATATTTAAATGTTCACTTCCCGATTTATCCGATGGTTTATTTATGGGGGCTCTTTCTTCAGATGGTCATTTGTATCTTTCAGGTAAATATCAATTTTTTTGTATTAAATAGGAGGTTTGAATTATGAAAATAAAAAATTTTATTTTGGTTTATTCTATACTCTTTACTTGTTTATTTCTATTATTCAATCTTAAATCTTATGCACAGAAGGGTTACCGCTATAATGGTGAAATAATGGGATGAATGGCGGGTAAATGCCCAATGTATATCTCCTTGTAGGTGGGAAATAATTAATGGGGAATGCTATCTCACAAGTAATCACGGTACTGCGTATATTGAAGGTTTCGGAAGTAGTATGTCCACTTTTGGATTTCATAATCCAGGCGGTCATGAAGGAAAAAATTATGATATAGCTTTCGGTGACTATAGGTTCACTTTTGATCTCCCTGGCAGTAACGATGATACTTCATTCATTTTAGATTTGCGTGATGCTGATTGGACAGGAAATTATAGTTCGCCTTATAGTATTACAAGTAAAGTCTTTGTTTTTTGTGCAAAAGAATTTTATTACCCAGAGCAATTAACTCTTACAACGAAAAGGCTGAGGCGAAGGCTAAGGCAGAGTAAGGTAGAAGATAAAAGGATTAAGGATTTTTT
>JADHVV010000259.1 GCA_016783825.1 Candidatus Zhuqueibacterota bacterium
ACGAAAATGAGTTGAAAGAAAAAATTTTAGATCACGGGAATATCCCTGCTCATATCGCCATTATAATGGATGGTAATGGACGCTGGGCAAAGGGAAAAGGGCTCACACGTTTAAAAGGTCACGAAGAAGGAATAAAATCAGTGCGTGCGGTTGTTGAAGGCGGTGGTGAACTGGGAATTAAAGTTCTTACATTATATACATTTTCAAAAGAAAACTGGCGTCGTCCTAAAAATGAAATTAGTGGTCTTTGGAAACTGTTGATTCAATCAGTAAAACGGGAAGTGCCTGAATTGAAAGAAAAGAACGTTCAACTGAAAACGATTGGCGCGTTAAATGATTTACCCTTGACAGCCAGGCAAGGCGTAAAATATGCCATCAGGGAATTAAAAAAAAATACCGGGCTAATCGTAAATTTGGCGCTCAGTTACAGCAGTCGTTTGGAAATTTCAGACGCAGTTAAAGCAATAGCTAAAAAAGTGGCTAATAAACAAATTTCGCCCAACCAAATAGACGAACAACTGGTATCCGAACATCTTTACACAGCCGACCTTCCGGATCCTGATCTTCTGATCAGAACAAGCGGCGAAAACAGAATTAGTAATTTTTTACTATGGCAAATCGCTTATTCGGAATTGTTTGTGACAAAAATTTTATGGCCCGATTTCCGAAAAAAAGAATTTTTTGAAGCAATTTTTTCATACCAGCAGCGCGAACGACGATACGGTATGGTGAGCGAGCAGATCGTTGAGAAAGAATAGCCGTTTTTTTAACTTGAATATTACAGGTTAAAAAGATGCAACAAAGTGAAATAACAGAACGTCTAATATATTAACAGTTTGGAAATAATTTCCAGTATCGTATAACTTGAGAAACTTTACTTTTTTGCTTAAAGTTCAACAGTTGTTTTCAATAATAAGAATTTTGTAGATGGCGATTCTAAAAACCGGATCGCCTTTTTATTGTTATGGGTAATAGCCCAGTGCTACAGGCTGCAACTAAAAAAAAGATTCAAACCGCTAATTTCGCCAATTACACTAATTAAATTTCGCGAAATTGGCGTAATTAGCGGTTAAAAATATTAAGTAAATATACAGGTTGTAAATACTTTAGTGCATAGTCTGTATTCCTTTAAAATATATAAGGTAACTATACAGGCATTTACTTGTAAAACTATAAGATATTTAAAACATGAAAACAAGAAGATGGATTGTTGTCATTGCCCTGTTTATTGGATTTTCAGCGTTGGTTTTATACCACGGGTGGAATCTATCAGGAGCAGATGATAAAATAAAAGATTATTTACTTCACAAATTGAGGCCGGTTGTCGGTGAAAAATTTGATATTGAATCGGTTCAATTATCAATCGGAGCAGTCCATCTTAAAGGTGTAAAATTAAGTGTTAAAGAGAATTATTTAACTATCAAAATCGAAAACATCCGTTTGGGATTTAACTTTATCAATTTGATAAAAAATGGATTTCGTCCACAAAAGATACCCCAGGACATTATTTTTGTTAAACCTCACTTAATATTCAGGGCTATTACAAAAGCAGGGGATACGACTCCTGATTCAACTTCATTACATATCGAAACATCGAAATATTTGAAAAAATTAGAAGATTTTAGTTTCATAAAGCGCATAACTGTCTCTAAAGGAAAGATCAGCTATATCGATTCCAGCTTGCATGAAATAATAATGGGCAATGATATTAACGGGTGGCTGAGCGCAAGGGATTTGGCTTCGGCAACAACACGCCTGGTGGGAAAAGTTTTTAATTCCCGAAATTACAATTTAAGCATGACCGGCAATTTAGATCTAATTAATGGTCGTCTTGACTCGATGAAAATTAAATTGAAGAATTATGAATGGAATAAAAAAGATTCGTATTTTTACCCGGAATACTTTGATATTAGCCGGGGAGTTGTTGACGGGACAATTTTGTTAACCGAACGAAAAATTGGTAAAACAGGATTTAATATTAACGGCCAGTTTTCAATATCTGATGGCGCGTTAAAAGTCGTTAAGAAAAACCTGTTTTTTGATAATATAAATCTTAATGCAAAAATAGAAAACTGGAATTGTATTGTTTCAAATTCCAGTTTATTATTTAATGGTTCACCAGTGGAACTTTCAGGAAAAATTATTAACATTCTTGATCCCAAAATGGATTTAATGGTAGAATCAACTGGTTTTGATCTTGCAGCCTTCAGTGAAATGATTGCTCCCAACACAGCGTTGAATGTCATTGGATTGTCTTCAATTCGGTTGAACGTATCAAATACGTTAAAAAATCCAGCGTTAGTGGGTGAATTAAGGAGCTCAAATTTTGTTATCAATGAAAAAAAATTTCGGGACACCTTCGCTCAAATTAGTTTTATAGATTCGATTTTAGACATTAATTCCCTGAATTCGAAAATTGAAGATATTAATTTAACAACCTCCATTAAAGTTGATTTTAGCAAAGAAATCCCGGGCATTCAATTTAAAGCAAACTCAAATGGAGAAATTTTTAAAAACCTAATTAAAACTCCTTTTCATTCTTTAAACAACAGTTTCAGTTCAATGAATATTTATGGAGCAGGAGACTTGGAAAATTTCTCAGGGGAAATCAACGGGCAATTAGAAACTTTTTTTGAACCGGATACGACATTCAACTTTATTGGCAATTATGAATATACACAACAAAAACTTGGTCTGAACATCCTTTCCCTCTCACATATTTTTGATATGAATAGCCAGTTTGATTTTTCGACTAATAAAATTAACCTAGTGATGGATTTAAATGGAATACATAATTTGTTCTATGATTTTTCAGAAGCTAACAAAGCCAAAAATATTTTCGATTTTAAGGAATCAATGCTGCGAATAAATGGAGCGGCAGATAACCTCAAAATTGATGGGGATTTTTTATGGAACCAGGAGAATAATGAGGCTGAACGCAGCGCAGAGTTGAGCCTGGTTTTAGATTCTGAAGACAACGTCAGAAAAATCAGGGGTGTTTTAATGATCCATTCTGACAATCACCGGTTTTTTTGCAATCTTGATTTATTAAAATATGCAGACGTTTTGGAAGTAAATAATTTTAAAATTAAGGATATTTTAACAAGTAATGGTCGGTTTTTTTTAAACGAAAACAAAATGATTGAGGCAAATATTTTGTTTTCTGATACACCTTTAGCCGATTTCGCTCGTCTAATATTTAGAGACTCAAAGTCAATAAACCAGGGGAGGTTGAATGGCTCTTTAAACATTAATGGCGCTTTAAAACGACCAAACCTGTCTTGTTCACTTGACATATCAGGTTTGGAAATGAATAATATCGGAACTTACGAAGGTGTTACAACTTTCGCTTTGAACGAAAAATGCTTTACATTAGACCAATTTACTTTTAAAAGAAATAAAGAACTTATTTTCGATCTAATCGGAAATTATACACTGGATAGCGGCGATTTGAATTTTGATTTTGAAACAAATGATATTGATCTAAATGCAACTTTGATCGCTTTTTTTGACAAAGCCGGCTTGCTGACCGGCAAAGGAACCGGAAAAGTTAAGTTACGCGGCACATCAAAATTACCGCGTTTTTACGGGGATTTTTCTATCGAGCAGGGAAAACTCAGTCGGTTTCATTTTGACCGACTGTCCTTAAATTTTGGCAACCTGGATTCAGAACAAGGTTCGCCTCAAACATTAGAAGGTAACCCGCACACAGAAGCAGGAATATGGTTAAAGAAATTATCCTTTGTTCGTAATGGCGCATATCAAATACTTGGTCAGGGTTTTATTCCTTTTTCAAATGAGGATTTGATGGACGTTGAATTATCCGGTGAAGGTGACATTTTTGCGATCTTGCCCGAGTTAACGCCATTTTTTAAAGAGACGGATAGCAAAGGCAACTGGAACTTAAAGTTAAAAGGAAGCCCCGGGAATATTGTTGTATCAGACGGAGAAATTGAGGTGACAGAAGGCTACATGCGTCTCGCATCTGTTGTACCGGAAATTAAAAATATCTCCATGAAAGCAAAATTGGAACAGGATGGATTTTTAAATGTTGAATATATTTCGGGAAAGGTAAGAAGGAAAGGTTTTGTCTTTAGCAACGTTCGCTCTTTGGCAAATCCTGCAACTGAAAAATTACAGCCGTTTTTAATTCAGGGAATGGGGCTTGACCTGGGAATATTTTTTTTGGAAACAACTGAAAAAGGAATTCCCATTAATATCCCCGGTTTTATGGAAAAAAAGGAACTGGGGTATTATCATTTTTCAGGATTGAATGATAAAGAAAAATTTTATCTTGCTGGGCCACTTGATAAACCTTATGTCAGGGGAAAATTAATTCTACAAAATGTAAATTTTACTTATCCTTTTATCAAAGGTAAATCTCAGGGTAAAAAATCTTATCCCGTGGTTGAAGTTTTACGAAGTGTGGAATGGGATGTTAACGCGGTAACCGGAAAAGACTTGCATTATCAACGACAGATTCCCAGTGGTTTGGATAATGTGTACCTCGATCTTATTGTTGATGCAGGAGTTGGTGGATTATCCTTTGATGGCATTATAAACAATAAAACTTTTGCCGTAACCGGCTTTGTTGAATCTTCACGCGGCAATGTTGAATACTTGAATCTTGATTTTCAGATTTTAAAAGCCGGTATTGAATTTGATATGGACGTCACACGCGATTCAGACGTTGAAACAAAAAATACACTATTGCCCATTATTTTTGGCGAAGCCCGGACAACGGTAACTGACTCAACCGGCTTTCCTTATTATATATATTTAACACTATTGACAACTGACCCGGTTACCGGCTATGCACAAAAAAGAGGTCGCTTTGGTGAAGTGAGTTTTCAGTTGACCTCGGAGAGCTCTGCGCTGGGTGATTCGGAAGGAGAAATTTTAGCATCATTGGGTTATTCTCCTGAAAACCTGCGCGGTATGGCAACAGACCTGATCGGTATCAGTGCAGATAATTTGGTATTTCGACCTCTGTTCAGACCGTTTGAAAGGCAATTAGAACAGAAATTAGGACTGGACATGGTTCGCTTCAGCTCCCGGTTCACCAGAAATTTGATCGAAATGAA
>JADHVV010000073.1 GCA_016783825.1 Candidatus Zhuqueibacterota bacterium
GGCTCACAAGCGCACAATATTAAATTAAGAGGACTGGCAAAGAGGAAATCGCTAAAGATAAATGAATATGGTGTGTTTAAAAATGAAAAAAAAGTGTGTGGTGCTAATGAAGAAGAAATCTATAAATCACTGGGATTGAGTTGGATAGCGCCGGAAATGCGTGAAGACAGGGGAGAGCTGGAACTGGCAATGGAAAACAAACTCCCTGATTTAATCGATCAAAATGATATTAAGGGTGATCTTCATGTTCATTCAAAATATAGCGATGGACATGCTTCAATTGCTGAAATGGCGGAAGCTGCTCAAAAACTTGGCTATGCTTATCTTGCCATTTGCGATCATTCAAAAGCTGCTTATTACGCCGATGGTGTGAATGAAGAACAGTTACTCGAACAAGGAAAAGAAATCGATACTCTGAATGACAAAATTAATGGATTTAAGATTTTAAAAGGCATTGAAGTTGACATCCTCCCCGATGGTTCACTGGATTTTAGTGATGAGATTTTAAAACAATTGGACATTGTAGCAGCTTCTATTCATTCTGCATTTAAACAAAGCCCAACCAATCGTATTATCAAAGCAATGGAAAATCCTTATGTCGATATCATTGCGCATCCGACAAGCCGGTTAATTAATATCAGGGAAGCTTATGAAATTGATCTGAATCGAATTTTCGAAAAAGCAGCAGAAACAGGAACAGCGCTTGAGCTAAATAGTCATCCGGACAGGCTTGATCTATCTGACAGGAATACGAAACGGGCATCTGATTTGGGTGTAAAAATCGCTATAAATACAGATTCGCATAGAATAAAACATTTAAAAAATATGAAATACGGAATCGGCACTGCTCGCAGAGCATGGCTCAATAAAAATAATGTGCTGAATTGCTTTTCATATAAAGACCTATTTGAATGGCGAAACACAAGGATAAAAAAATATGAGAAAAATCAATAGACAACTAATATTTTCTTTATTATTTTCATTAATTTTTCAGTTATTAATTATATCATCAACAAATGCAGTTAGCAAATACCCAGTCCGTGGCAAAAATGGAATGGTGGTGACCTCGGAAGAAATTGCATCAAATGTTGGAATTGAAATTCTCAAAAAAGGTGGCAACGCAATGGATGCTGCTGTGGCAGTGGGATTTACAATGGCTGTTACATATCCTACTGCTGGTAATATTGGCGGTGGTGGATTCATGGTCATCCATTTTCCCGATGGTAAATCAACTTCAATTGACTTTCGGGAAAAAGCGCCGCTTAAAGCTTCCCGCGACATGTATCTTGATAAAAACGGAAATGTGATTGGGGGTCAAAGTACTTTAGGATATCTTGCTTGCGGTGTTCCTGGTAGTGTGGCTGGATTAACTATGGCATTGGAAAAATATGGCACAATGAAACTTTCGGAAGTTATGAAGCCGGCATTAAAACTTGCAAAGAAAGGTTTCCCTGTCTCTTATTCTTTCCATCGCAGAATGTTAGGTAGAAAGAGCTCATTTGAAAAATTCCCATCATCGAAAAAAGTCTTTCTTAAAGAAGACAATACACTATACAAAGAAGGGGAAATATTTAAACAGCCTGATTTGTACAAGACGCTAAAAAGAATTTCTAAAAAAGGAGCCAAAGGTTTTTATGAGGGTAAAATCGCCCAAATCATCGTTGAAGATATTCAAAAAAATGCCGGCATAATTACGCTGGAAGATTTGATAAATTATGAGGCTATTGAAAGAGTTCCGGTGAAAGGAAGCTACCAGGATTATGAGATTATTTCCATGGGCTCACCTTCTTCCGGGGGCATTGCCATTATTCAATGTTTGAATATTTTAGAAAATTATGACCTGAAGCAAATTGGATTTAATTCATCACGCTATATTCATTTGTTAGCCGAAACCTTAAGAAATGTTTTTGCCCAAAGGGCTCATTACCTGGGAGATGCTGATTTTGTCGACGTTCCCCAGGATTCTTTAATGAGCAAATTTTTCGCACAAAAGTTATCTGATAACATAAAATTAGATTTTGCAACACCGTCAGACAGCCTTAAAATTGTTGATCCTTTTATTCAAGAAGGAAACCATACAACGCATTACAACGTTGTTGACAGGAGCGGAATTGTAGTAGCAGTTACAACAACAATTAACAGTGGTTACGGTTCAAAAGCAGTTGTGGATGGTGCTGGTTTTTTATTGAATAATGAAATGGATGATTTTGCCGTTAATCCAGGGAAACCTAATCAATTCGGGTTAGTTGAATTTAAACCTAATGAGATTGAGCCGGGGAAAAGAATGCTCTCTTCAATGTCACCAACGATAATAACCAAAGATGGCAAATTTTTTATGGCAGTCGGTGCAATGGGCGGGCCAAAAATTATTACTGCAACATTGCAGGCAATATTAAATGTAATTGACTTTGATATGTCCCTGCAAGAAGCAGTGAATGCACCGAGAATTCATCACCAGTGGAAACCGGATAAAATAACCTACGAAAAAAGGCTAATTCCACAAGATGTGCTGGACAATTTAGCCTTAATGGGACATAAATTGAACAAAACGACTCATATTGCTGAAGTGATGGCAATTTTAAAATATGAATCGGAGAATGTGTTTTTAGGGGCGGCTGATTGGAGGTGGAGTGGTGTCGCGGTTGGGTATTGACCAATGTATTTTTAAAATCAATCTCAACTAATAGAAACAATCCAACTTATGTCAAATAATTTAAAGTAGTAAGCAAGTTTAATCAAATTATGATATTTATTTTATCAGATAAACATTAATTTTATGAAAAAAATACTCAAAATATTTCTTATGCTAATATTTTTAGCAGTCATGATTACAGGATATTTTATCTACAGCAAAATTTTTCTTCCACCAAAAGGAGATTTCACCAAAGAGCCAATCGAAGTAAAAATAAAACCCGGATTTTCGTTAAGAATTATCGCTGATACGCTTGAAAGCAAAGGGCTCATAAAAAATAAAGAAGATTTTATCCTGGCAAATAAATTATTCCGCAATGTAAATCGTCTTAAGGCAGGAAGGTATAATATAAAAAAAGGATTGTCAGTTTACGATGTCATGAACATCATCGTTGAAGGAAAAACATCAAACATAAAAGTTGTCATACAGGAAGGATTGATCTCGACTCAAATTGCTTCAATTTTGGCAAAAAAAGTTGAAATTGATTCGACTAAATTTATTAAATTATTGAGTGATACGTCTATTATTAATCAATTTAAATTACGATCAAATTCTTTAGAAGGCTATTTATTCCCAAATACATATTTTTTTCATTGGGGAATTACCGAAAAAGAAATAATCAAAATTTTATTGAAAGAATTTAATCGAAATTTCTCTGACTCATTAAAAGCAATTGCCACGGATAAAGGTTGGAAAGTAGGGCAAATATTAACATTGGCTTCAATCATTGAAGGAGAAGCTTTAATAGACTCGGAGCGGGCTGTTATTTCTTCGGTCTATCATAACCGGTTACAAAAGGGTATGTTATTGCAGGCAGATCCAACCATTCAGTACATCATTCCTGATGGCCCCAGACGTTTGCTTAACAAAGATCTGGCGATTGATTCTCCGTACAATACTTATATTTACCCGGGATTACCTCCGGGGCCGGTTAATAATCCTGGAAAAATTTCAATTGTGGCTGCGATTAGTCCGGTTAAAACTGATTACTTGTATTTTGTTGCAAAAGGAGATGGATCGCATATTTTCAGTAAAACATTATCACAGCATCTTCGCGCAAAAAAAGATTTTGATGCTTACAGAAGAAAAATAAAAAGACAACAGAGGCTGAATAACAGGTAAAGATAAAAATATGTCATTATTAAAAAATTTAAATTCGGTGCAGAAGCAGTCAGTTGAGAATACTGAAGGGCCAAACCTTATTTTAGCTGGCGCTGGCAGTGGAAAAACCCGAGTACTCACCCATAAAATTGCTTATCTTATTGAAAGGAAAAAGGTTAAACCTGAAAATATCCTGGCAATGACCTTTACAAATAAGGCTGCCAACGAAATGAAAGAACGGATATTCCACTTGCTGAAAAACCAGGTTAATAGTTTATGGATTGGCACCTTTCATTCAATCTTTGCCAGAATTTTGAGAAAAAATTGTGAGAAGATCGGGTACCGGGGAAATTTTGTTATTTACGATGAAGCCGATCAACGGTCAATTATAAAAACCGTGATCAACGAGTTAGATTTCGATGTTGACGACTCATTGAAACCGAATTCAATAAAATCCAAAATTAAGTTTGTTAAAAATTCAAACAAAACGTTAGAAGATTTGCAATTATCAGGTGCAATTTTCCGTGATGAGATATTTGAAGTAATTTATAACAGCTATCAAAAACATTTAATAAAAAACAATGCAATGGATTTCGAGGATTTGCTTTTAAAGTCAATGGATCTATTCAGGTTATTTCCTTCTGTTGCAGAATATTATCAAAATATTTTTAAATATATTTTGGTCGATGAGTACCAGGATACCAACAGGCTTCAGTACGAATTGATAAAAACGTTAGGTGGCAAAAACAGAAACATTTCTGTTGTGGGTGATGATGATCAATCAATTTACAGGTGGCGCGGCGCTGATATCAGGAATATTCTTGATTTTGAGAAAGATTACCCGGAATGCAATATCTTTCGGTTGGAACAAAACTATCGATCCAATGAAAATATTTTGAAAATCGCCCATTCCATCATTCGTCATAACGCTAGCAGAATGGAAAAAGAACTTTGGACGAAAAACGAGGCAGGGGAGAAGGTCTCATTAATAATAACCAGCAACGCAGGTAATGAGGCAAATTACATCGTACAAAAAATTATTGAAGAGACCCAAAAAAATCAAAGAAATTTTACTGATTTTGCAATTTTATATCGCACTAATGCACAATCCCGCTATTTTGAGGAAGTGTTAAATAACAATGGAATATCTTACGTTGTCGTCGGTGGTATTAGATTTTACGAAAGGAAAGAAATCAAAGACGTGCTCGCATACCTTCGCGTTCTCATAAATCAAAACGATAGTGTAAGTCTAAAAAGGATAATAAACTATCCAGCGAGAAATATTGGAGAAGCGACTGTTGCTAAAATAGAAAAATATTGTTCACAAAATAATCTTTCTCTATTTGATGGATTAAAAGAAATTAATAAAATTGAAAAAATACAAAACAAAAAGAAACTCATTATTTCTGATTTTTATAAGCTGCTGAAAAAATATATCGACTTAAAAGATACAATTAGTTTTAGCGAGCTTATTAAATATTTGATTGAAGATTTAGGGATAAGAAGATTGCTTAAAGAAGAAGGAACTGTTGAATCCTTAAACAGGCTGGAAAATATTGGCGAGCTTATTAATGGAATTGATGAATTTCTCAAAAACCATCCGGATCAAAGTCTGGAACATTATTTGGAGAATGTCGCTTTAATAACTGATGTTGACAATTGGGATAGATCAGCAAATGTTGTTTCCTTGCTGACTTTACATAGCGCAAAAGGGCTTGAGTTTCCTGTCGTTTTCGTAACCGGTCTCGAAGAAGGCTTATTTCCCTTAACGCGACAAATGGAAAATGAAGAAAGCTTAGAAGAAGAACGACGGTTGTTTTATGTTGGCGCTACCAGGGCAAAAGAGAAGTTATATTTGACATCAGCTAAGTATCGCCGACAGTACGGAGAAACGACACAGGGAAATATATCTCGTTTTCTAACTGAAATAGACCGTGATTATCTTGATTTTGAAGATTTGTCCTATCAAAAAAGCTCGTATGAAAAGAATCATCGCCCAAAACAAAAGAGAACGTATAAATTTAGCAATTCTATCGCAGCTAAAGAAACTTCAAACAATGAATTTGAACAAGGAATGCTCGTTCGACATGAACGATTTGGCAAGGGAGTTGTTAATAAGGTTTACAAAGATGGAGATGACATAAAACTTAATGTTCTTTTCTCGGAAGTTGGACAAAAGAAAATTATGCTAAAATATTGTAAGTTGGAGAAGTTATCATGAAAATGAAAATAAAAATTAATTTCAGATTTTTGCAATTATTTTTATCAATAGTTATTACATTTATTACAATTGCAAGTAATTTAAATGCACAGAATGTCAACGATGCCTCTTTTGTGTTTGCCAGGAAATTGTATAATGATAAATTGTACGATCTTGCAGCAGAACAATTCCATCAATTCTCTGAAATCAATTTTGAACATGCAAAAGCGCCAGAATCATTGTTAATGTCAGGCAGGTGTTACATAAAGATTGAAAAATACGATGAAGCGAAAAAAGAATTCATTGGTTTGATAACAAAATATCCACAATCAAAAATTCTCGATGAAGCTCAATTTTTATTAGCAGAATGTTTTGAAAAGAATAATGAATTTCGATCCGCTGCAAAGTCTTATCGACAAGTACAAGTTTTTTATCCAAAAAGTTCATTTGCTGTTACATCGCTAATGAAATCAGCACAAATTAATCAAAAGTTGAAAGATTATGAATCAGCGTCCGAAAATCTTTATCATCTTATCGAATTTTATCAGCGTGGTAAAAATGTGAAAGAAGCCCGGTTGCTGTTGGCAGAAATCTTTGAAGCACAAAAAAAGTACCAGCAGGCAACGTTAGAATTGGACAAGCTTTTAGCTCAAACTGAGAAAGGTAGGATTAATGCGAGCGCCTTGTATAAAAAAGGTCATATTGAGCTTGTATCCGGACATGTCCAGGGTGCGGAAGATATTTTTTTTAATTTGATAGAAAAATATCAATCATCAATGGAAAGCGATATCAAGAACGCGGTCAATAAATCATATAAAAATCTGGCAGATATTTCTCGTGATAAGGGATTCTTTCAAAAGTCAATCGATTATTTAAAGAAAATTCAAAATTATCAACAAAATAATTTATATGCTTTTAAAATAGCTGAAAATTTGTATTCATTAAAGAATTATTCAGAAGCGATTGAATTTTATGAAATTATAACTAACAACAGTTCAGACAGGACATATAAACTGGAATCATATTTTCAAAGTGGCAAATGTTATGCTTTTTTATATGATTATGTAAACTCTACGATATCGTTTGACCATGTCATTGAGTTAAGCAGTGATAGCTTATCAATAAAACAAACAAATCTATGTAAAAAAGCATTTATAAATATTAGTGAAAATTATTCAAACATTCAAAATCCAAATTTAGCAGTTAAGTATTTAAAAGATTATTTAAATACTTTTAAAGACGATTCGGATAAAGACTTAATTGTATTCAAAATATGTTTGTTGTATGAAAAGGAATTAATTGATATCGAGAGAGCTATCAGATGTTATTATGATTTTATTGATGATTATCCATTGAGTCGATTAGTTGATGATGCGCAATATAATTTGGCGAATTGTTTTGAAAAGAAAAGTAATTATAGACAAGCTGTACGAGAACATCAGCAATTAATGAATAATTATCCGGCGAGTGAATATGTGGCTAAAGCCAAAGAAAGAATAGAATATATTTCTAATTATTTTCAGACTGAGTCAGATGTTTTGAATAAGTTTAGTAAAATATTAAAACAACTCACTACTACCCAGGAAGTTACGCACAAAACCTTTGATTTAGGTTTTATTTATTTCAAAGAATTAAAAGACTATTCAACAGCAAAGAGATTGTTTAAAAAATGTTATTCTGAAAAAGAAATAACAGATAAAATTAAAGTTGATAAAATTATTTTTTATTTGGGAAGATCTTATCAATTATTAGGTGAAAAACAGGATATAGAAAATCAACTTCAAAAAATATATCTTGATAGCGCTTATTATGATTATGACGTTTTATTGGGAAACATACAGGATAGTGAATTTGCAGACGATGCTGCTTTCTATCAAATAAAGATTTTAGAAAAAAGAACGAATGAAATAGGTGATAGCCTGACAGTTGATATGTTTAAAAACAAGTTAACGAATTTCAGGTACAAATACAATAACAGCAAGTATATAAATCATGTTAACCTGTTATTAGGTGATTTATTAATGAAAAAAGACATCAAAACGGCTGTTGACAGTATGGATATTCACCACTGTTTTGAAGATATCATAAACAATCATCCAAACAGTCCCATTATTGATAAAGCAAAATTTTCCTTGGCTTTATTTTATAATGGAATAGGGGAGACGTCCCAGGCAGAGAATAGGTTAAAAAGTTTTATTAAAAATCATCCTAAAAGCAGTTTTATTTGTGAAGCATATCTTTTATTAGCCCAGGTTTACGAAAATAAAGGCGATTATTATAATGCGGTAAATTATTTAAAGTATATAATACAAAATTTTTATTACAGCAAATGCTCCCTAGAAACAAACTTAAAAATTGCTGATCTTCTAAAAAAACAAAATAAATATTCAGAAGCAGAATCATATTATCGATTGTTGTATAAGAAAACCGAAACAAATAATATTTTTCATGTCCTTGAAAACAGCGATAATAATTATCAAACCATACTATTCAATTTAGCAAATATATCACTAAATAAAAAAAATAACACAGAAGCTATTTCCTATTTTAAAGAATATATTTCAAAATTTCCCAGGGGGCTTTATGCTGACAGAGTATTATATGAACGCGGAAAACTTCATTTTACTAATAAATCTGAAGAACAAAAAAAAGCAATCGATTATTTTCAGAGAATTGAAAAGGATTTTTCTTCCAGTGCGCTGTTAGACAGTGCGTTATTAAATTTAGGTGATATTTATTTTGAAATAGAAGATAATGAAAATGCACTAGCATATTATTCCAAGATTGTGAGCAAACAACCTGAAACTGATTCTCATGAATTTGCTTTTTCACAAAAAATTATCTGTTTATATCGTTTAGGAAAAACAACTCAAGCAGACAATCAATTAAAATTATTTAAGAGAAAATACAAGAAAGAAGAACATCTTTTAGCAAATATATTATTGGAAAAGGGTGATTATTACATTAAAACCAAGAACTTAAAGTTGGCAGAAAAAGTATTCAAGCAAGTAAAGTCTGACTTCAAAAAGTCTCATTATGGAGCTAAAGCAGAATACATGTTGGGGAAATTACACTTCATTTTAAATAAGGATGAAGAGGCGCTTGAAATAATGTCCAAATTAATAGAAAAGTACCCTGAAGACAAAATTCTGCCGGATGTATATATGACGCTGGGAAATTTCTATTATCTTCAGGCAAAACAAATTGAACATGCATTATTGTCATATAAGAAAGCTACTGAACAAGAAGGGATTGAAGAGACAAAACTAAAAAACGCACTAAATAATTTAATCAAATGCTATTCAGACTTACGCTTACGTGAACAGGCATTGACAACAATAAGGAAATACATACAACGATTTCCAACAGCTGAAGATGTTTTTGAAAAAAAGGTTCTTATGGGGGTTTTATATTACGAATTGAAAGAATTTGATATGGCGCTAAATTTACTCAAAAAATTAAAATATGAAGCTGATATTGAAAATGAACCCCGCATTCAATATTGGATAGGTGAATGTTATTTTGGCAAGGGAGAATTTAAAAAAGCTGTCAGCGAATATTTGAAGGTTGTATATTTATCAAAACCAACCAAATTAAACTGGAGAGTGACCGCACAATTCCAGGCAGGAGTTGCTTACGTTAAATACGGTGAGCCACAGAGAGCATTAATAATATTTGAAAAAATTATTGTTGAGCAAGGCGCAGGAAGTGTGTTTGGCAAACCAGCGCAGAAAAAAATAGATGAGATAAGTGAACTTATAAGAAGAATTAAAGTCAAAATAATTAAGAAGTAAAGACAATATAAATTGAGTTAAAATTCTAATAAATTGAAAAAGATTGCATTTTGATAATAATTTATTGTAGTTTACATAATATCTATTATACGACCCTGTAAATTATGATAAATCAGCAAATCATGCGGCTATTGATCTTTTTCTATAATAGCCTTTTTTAAAATCTCTGATTTTTCTTTAAGTGGTGATTTGTTTTTTGAGAAAATTATTTCTTCTAAATAACCGACTGCATTCATTGCATCATCATTCTTATCCAATGCCTCTGCCAGATAATATTTTGCCAAAAAATTATTTTTATTTGATTTTAAAGAATGATCCAACATAATTATTGCTTCATTTATATTTCCTTTTTCGAAAAGCGCTTTCCCCCAAATACAATATGTAACACTATCCGCTTTGCCCAATTCTTTTGCTTTTGAAGCTGAAACAATTACTTTTTCATAATCTTCTAATTTATAAAACGAAAGCGCTAATTCCTTAAAATAAAGTCCTTTTCTAGGTGAAAGTTTTGCCGCTTTTTTGAATGCTTCTGCAGCCAGTTTAGCATCTCCTGCTCTTAAATACGATTCTCCAAGCGCACACCATACATAATCATCTTCCGGTTTTAGTGAAAGATACTTTTTGTACATTTCAGCTGATTTTTGGAAATCGCTGTTTAAATAATTTCGATATCCTTCCGAGTAAAATTCTTCAGGATTATCAGAGCTGATCTTTGTATCAATTTCTTCTGATTTTTGCTTTTTAACAGTTGCCATTGAACGTTTTGCATAATTTGCCAATGAGCCATTACCATCAATTTCAATTACTTTTTTAAAATAATTATTGGCCTCATCGATTTTGCCCAAAGCTGAATTTATTTTTGCTATCCCCAAATATGCTCTTGGTTCGTTCGGAGCTATCTCAATGGCTTTCTCAAACATTCGAGCGCCATTTTTGTAATCGGATAAAATACTGAATACTGTTCCCAAATTTAAATAAACTAACGCATTATTTTTAATATATTTAAGATATTTTTGAAATTGTTTTTTTGAATTTTCAAATTTTCTTAACTTTAAATAGGAAGTTCCCAAAATCAAATGAGCTTTATAAAAAATAGGACAAATGGAAAGCGTTCTATTAAGAGCATCGACTGATTCCATATATTTTTTTAATTCAAAATAAGCAACACCTAAATTAAAAAAATAATCCGGATTATAAGGATCAATATTAGTTGCTTCTTCCCAATGTTCTATGGAGTTTTTGATTTCACCTTTTCTTGCATGTTGAAGCGCGGTGTTGTGAAGTTTATTTGCGTTGGGATTTATCCTTTGGATTTTCCAGGAGAATATGACTTTGTCGTTTTGAACTTCAAAATCAATAGAGCCATTATAATTTGATGCTAATCCTAAAAGTCTTTTTACAATTCTATTCTTTTCCTGGTCATCCAATGGATGATTCAATTTGCTAATGTCTTCAGTTATTTCGCTTGTTTTGATAACTGCGGTAATGATTTTTATATTTTGGTTTTTACTCATATTTTTACTGCAAAAATAGATTTTTTTTACTAAATTTCGTACTTTTCAAAAACGCTGCCAATCAATGGAATATTCCATGATTTACTTGATGAAGCCTTTATAATCCCGATAACTGAAATTATAAGACATAAAATAAATGTTATTGACCAAAAAAGTTTACTTACAAAATCAATGAGAAATAGCAAAGAGATGAATTCAATGATAAGCAATAAAAAACCCTGCTTTGCATGTTTTTTAGAAAATGAATCGATATTTGGATAGTTTAACAGTGTGATAAAGCATAGAAAAGGAATATAAGATAGAATTGCGTAAATTTTATGATTCCCTTGATCGGTAGTTTTTTCAGTGCTATCCAATTATTCTCCAACTATTGTTGAATTAAGGTTAGTACGCCAGGCGGGAATCGAACCCACAACCTCTGGCTCCGGAGGCCAACGCTCTATCCAATTGAGCTACTGGCGCTTATTAGGAAATTGGGTAATTGGTTGATTAGGTAATTGGGAAAGAATTAATGAAAATATTGTGATTACCAATTACCTTATTGCCAATTATCCATATTACCTAAAAATCGCTTGTTCTATTATAAAATAGTTATTTATCGTTAAAATAAAATGTAAATAATTAACTTTAGGTGGTTAGTTTCGCTGCCTTAACAGTATTTTTCATTAACATTATGATTGTCATTGGGCCGACACCACCTGGCACCGGAGAAATCGCTTTTACTTTTTGCGAAACTGTTTCAAAATGGACATCACCAACCAACCGATACCCCCTTTCAGTTTCAGGCGCCTCTACCCTATTCACTCCGACATCAATGACCACTGCATTTTCATTTACCACATCAGCGGTAATAACTTCCGGTCTCCCAATCGCAGCAATTAAAATGTCTGCTTGTTTCGTGATTTGGCTCATGTTTTGAGTGCCGGTATGACAAACAGTAACTGTTGCATTGGCTCCAGGCTCTTTTTTTATCAAAATATTTGCCAAAGGTAATCCAACAATCTTGCTTCTTCCGGCAATTACCACATGCTTTTTTTCGGGATTATTTCCGCTGCGAATTAACATTTCCTGAATACCGGCAGGAGTACATGGTAAAAATGTGTCTTCCCCAGTCATCATTTTTCCCCAGGTATGTGGGTGAAATCCATCCACATCCTTGTGGAGAGGAATGCTTTTAATAATATTTTGTTCACTGATGTGTTCAGGCAATGGTAATTGAACTAAAATACCATTTATCTTAAGATCATTTGCAAGATCGTTTATGATTGAAAGTAATTTTTCCTCTGAAATATCACTGGATAGCTTTATGCTCTCATTGTGGATGCCAAGTTTTTCACACATCTTTCCTTTCATCCGCACATAAGCAGCCGAAGCCGGATCATCACCGACCAGAACAGTTGCCAATCCAGGCGTAATACCACTTCCCTTTAATTTTTCAATTTCCTGCTTCAGTTCGATTTTGATTTGTGCAGCAATTTCCTTACCATTAATTATTTGAGCGCTCATAATCTATCAATTTACCCTCAATATTTGTTTTTAAAAATAATTTCTTTATGCTTTCTGATTTTCCGGTTTTTGAATTAACTGTGACAACAATGCCTGAAAATTTTAAATCAGAATCTGCCGGTTGATATCTCATCGGGGTTTGGTATAAAAACCTTTTTATAGCGATTTCTTTTTTCATGCCAATGACTGAATCGAACGGGCCTGTCATGCCAACATCAGTAATAAAAGCTGTACCTTTGGGAAGAATTTGTTCGTCATTAGTTTGTACATGGGTGTGCGTCCCAATAACAGCGCTTACTTTTCCATCAAGATACCAACCCATAGCGATTTTTTCAGCAGTCGCTTCCGCATGAAAATCAACAAAGATAACAGGTGTAATTTCCCTTATTTTTTCAATTTCTTCCAAAATTGTTCTGAAGGGACAATCAATATTAAACATAAATGTTCTTCCCTGAATATTGATAATCCCGATTTTAATTTTATCCGTAAGATGATAAATCAGAGAACCTTTGCCAATTACCCCTTTTGGATAGTTTAACGGTCTTAATATTTTATTATTTAATTCTAATTGTTTATGGATTTTGTAATTTTCAAAAATATGATTGCCACTGGTAATTACATCGATACCATTCCTGAAATATTCACCGGCAATATCTTGAGTGAGGCCTTTACCAGCAGCGCCATTCTCTCCATTTGCGATACATAAATCAATTGAATATTTTTGTCTTATAAAGGACAGGCTATTTTTAATAATTTTTAAACCTGGTTTGCCAATGATATCGGCAATAAAAAGGATATTTATTTTTGTATTATCCACAAGCAACTATGAAATTAATATAAAGTATTATTTTTGAAAAGTCAAATAAAAAAGTAATTATTTAGCGTAATCTATCGAACGATATTCTCGTATGACTGTCACTTTAATTTGTCCCGGGTAATCCATTTCATCCTGGATTTTTTGTGAAATGTCAGTTGCTAATTGATCTGCATGGGCATCATCAATTTTTTCATGCTCAACCATGACTCTAACTTCACGTCCTGCTTGTATTGCATAAGTTTTGACAACCCCACTAAATGACTCGGCTAATTCTTCTAATTTTTCAAGTCTTTTGACATATCCTTCAAGGGTCTCTCTCCTGGCGCCGGGTCTTGAACCGGAAATGGCATCTGCTGCCTGAACCAGTATACTGATTGGTGATATTGGCTCTACATCTTCATGGTGGCTTAAAATAGCGTTGACAACAATGGGGTGCTCCTTATATTTTTTTGCAATTTCCCCGCCTATTTCTGTATGCGTTCCTTCAGTATTTTTATCAATTGCTTTACCTATATCATGTAACAGACCGGCTCTTTTTGCTAACGCAGCATCGAGTCCTAAATCAGCAGCCATAATACCAGTCAGGTAGGCGACTTCTTTAGAATGTTGTAACACATTCTGCCCGTAGCTTGTACGATAATTTAGTTTACCTAACAATTTAACTAATTCATTTCTTAAGCTGTGAATCCCTGTTTCTAGCATTACCTGTTCACCGATCTCAATTATTTTTTCTTCCATTTCATTAGTACATTTCTGGACAATTTCTTCAATTCGGGAAGGATGAATTCTGCCATCTACAATTAATTGTTCCAAGGCAAGTCTGGCAATTTCCCTGCGGAAAGGATCAAATCCGGAAAGTATAACAGCTTCAGGCGTATCATCAACGATTACTTCAATTCCTGTTGCTGTCTCGAAGCTGCGAATATTTCTACCTTCTCTTCCGATTATTCTGCCTTTCATTTCTTCGTTTGGCAGATTTACAACAGAAACTGTGGTTTCAACCGAATGATCTGCGGCTGTTCTTTGAATTGCCTGAATAATGATTTCCTTTGCCTCTTTATTCGCAGACAGTTTTGCTTTATCTTTAATGTCCTTAACCATCTGTGCTGCTTCTTGTTTCGCTTTATCCATAAGATTTTCCATTAAGATGCGTTTAGCTTCTTCATTGGAAATACCTGATATTCTTTCTAATTTATCATTCTGTTCTTTTATTATTTTTTGTAATTCTTCCTGCTGGTGAGAAATTCTTACATTTTTTTCTTTCATTTTTTGTTCAAAAAAGTTTAAGTCTTTTTCCTTTCTAGTTAATAAATCAACCTTTCTGTCCATATTTATTTCCCGACTGGCTAATTGTTTTTCAGCCTTTGCGAGTTCATTCCTTCGATTTTTGGTATTATTTTCAAAATTTTGTTTTTGTTTTATCCATTCATCTTTTACTTCTAATAATTTTTCTTTTTTTAATGTTGCAGCAGATTTCTCTGCATCTTTAACAATCGTTTCTGCCATTTTCTCAGCATTTGCTACTTTAGTCTGACCGATTTTTTTGCTTGCTAACCAACCAGAGATGAAGGCTATTAAACCAACCATAACGATTGCAATCATCCAATATAGTTCTTCCATCTCACCTCCAAAATTTATATGGATAAAAAAATCCCTGTTTACTGTAATTGAAATTGTGTCATTAGTTTATTATCGCTTTAAAATAAAATGAAACTTTTTTGCGATTAAAAAACACGTCAAAAATTACAGAAAACAGGGATAGCGCCAAATGTGATGATTTTATTGATTATATTTTTCTAAGCATTCATGCAGTTCATTATTTAATTTATTTATTCTATTACTTAAATCAAATTGAACTGGTGAAGATACATCCTTATTTCTCTCTCGAAACAGTTCATCCGTTATATTTAATGCTGCTAAAATTGCAACTTTTAATGAAGAATCAATAGAAATATTTTTATTAATTTCTTTCATTTTAGTATCAACATATTTAGCAACTTCATTTATATAGTCAGGATCTGTACTACCTTTAACAGGATACTCAGTTCCGTAAATATTAACTTTTAATATGTTGAAATCATCATTCATTTGGTAGAATTTTATAATAATTATTATTTTAAAAATTATTTCGACGGCTATTTTAATCGCTGTGTATCACTGGTTATTGGATAGTTTTTCAAAACTTTCCAATTTATCAATAATGTGATTAATTTTAATCCTGATTTTATTTTCTTTTTCTTTATCATAATTAATATTGTCAGGATTACTTTTTAATTTTTGATTTTCTTCCTGTAAATGCTGAACTAAATCTTTTTGTTCGGTAATCTTTTTTATCAGAATACCATTTTCTTTATGCAACTCTTCATTCTTTTGAAAAAGAGATTGAATGAGCTCAATTGCACGACCCACATTATTTTCAAGATTATCAAATTCATCCATTGAAAATTAAAAATCTCCAGGTTTAAGCGCGAAGATTAGCATTAATTTTTGATTTTAAATTTTCAAGTACTTTTGAAATAGCAGATTCTATTTCTTTCTCTATTAACGTATGCTCATTCGATTGATAAGTAAGAGTAAATGCAAAACTTTTTTGATCCTGCTCAATCTGTTTACCCCGATATAGATCAAAAAGTTCAATTGACATTAATAAATCGTCGCTAATTTCCCAAATATATTTTTCAACCTGTTCCCATTTGATTGTTTGGTTTACAACAATAGCCAGATCTCTCTGAACTGCTGGGAATTTTGGGACTTGTTGAGATTTTTTATCCCAATTATATTTTCTAAAAAGCGTATCAAAATCTAACTCGGCAACATAAATATCGCCTTCAATATCCAGCTTCTTTAAAATCGACTGTGATAAGTTACCCATAAATCCAATTTCTGTTTCATCACAAAAAAGATTTACCGACTCATCTTCATTCAGGAATTTAAGGTTTGCCAGCGCAGAATTAATATTGAATATTCCCAGGCTGCCTAAAAAGCTTAAAACATCTCCTTTAAAATCGTAAAAAGTTGAAACACGGGATTTATTCAGCCATGAATTTTTACCGACATTTCCTGTTTTTATCAGCGCAATTTTTTTATATTCTTTCCGGGTACTAAGATCTTTATTTTCGAGATAAAAAATATTTCCAATCTCAAATAGTTGGTGATCTGAAATTTTACGATTTTTATTCCATTTTAAAACCTGTAATGCACCTGGTAAAATACTTGTACGAAGTGTTGCCAAATCTTCACTAATCGGGTTTGCTAATTTTATTGTATTTTTTGTCGTAAAATCTTCAGCTAATTTTTGATTGATCAAGCTATGGGTAATAATTTCATTGTACCCTAGGCGTGTTATTTGATCTCTGGTAATTTGATTAAATTTCTCTTCATTTTTTGGAATTCTGAACAATGGAATATTTGAAAAATTATTGCTCTCTACCCTATCAAAGCCATAAATTCTGGATACTTCTTCGATTAGATCCACTTCTCTTTCAATGTCAACCCTGAAGGAGGGAACTTCTACTTCAATAAATCCGTTCTCTTTTTTTGATTTGAATTCGAGTTTATTGAAAATATCAACAACCTCATCAGCAACCAGGGTTGTTCCTAATAAATTATTAACACTCTCCACAGTGATTTTTATTTCACGGTTTTTTGCTGGACGTGGGAAACAATCAAAAACATCACCATATACTTCCCCTCCAGCCAACTCATTAATTAATTGCGTTGCACGGTTATTGGCATAAACCATTCCTTCAGGATCAACGCCCCGTTCAAATCTTTGTGAAGAATCTGTAGAAATTGAAAGTGATTTTGCTGTACGTCTGATATTGAGCGGCTCAAACGATGCACTCTCTAAAAGCACATTTGTTGTATTTGCCGATATTTCTGAATTCAGCCCGCCCATAACACCGGCTAATGCAATCGGTTTTTTCCCATCACAAATAAATAAATTCTTGTCAGTTAAAGTATGTTCTTTTTCATCCAGTGTAGTAAATTTTTCTCCCTGCGACGCGTGTCGAACGATGATCTCCTGGTTTTCCAATAAATCATAGTCAAACGCATGCAACGGCTGTCCTGTTTCCATCATCACATAATTAGTAATGTCAACAATATTATTAATTGTTCTGATACTAACAGCCTCTAATTTTTGAATCAACCATCGCGGAGAAGGCCCCACTTTTATGCCTTCAATGTAACGCGCAGTGTACCTGGGACAGCTTTCAGGATTTTTTATGGTAACATTTATAACTTCTTTAATTTCTTTTGAAGAGGATTCATTAATGTTGATTTCAGGTTTACGAAGCTTTTCTCCTGTTATAGCTGCAATTTCGCGTGCAACACCGATAATCCCAAGACAATCCGGACGATTAGGTGTAACATCAATTTCGATGACCGTCTCCCCTTCTCCAAGGTACGATTGAAGATCTTTGCCAATTTCAGCATCTTCTGACAATTCCATTACAATTTCGCTCTGGTTGGATAACCCCAATTCCGCTTCTGAACAAATCATGCCCGGGGAATCATAACCATGGATTGTTGCCGCTTCTACAGTAACATCGCCAGGTAATTTAGCACCCACTAATGCAACCGGCACTTTTAATTCTAGCGACACATTTGGTGCGCCACAAACTAAACTTAACGACTCATTACCGACATCAACCTGGCAAATACTCAATTGCTTGTTTTGATGATGCTTTTCTATGCCTGTAATTTTTCCAATGACAACATTAGTAAAATCATATACTACTTGTTTGACACCTTCGACTTCCAATCCCAACATGGTCAAGCGATGTGCTAAATCATCTGGCGCATAAGAAAAATCAACATATTTTTTTAACCAACTAACCGTAACTTTCAATGAAACCTCAGTATTCTATTACCCCAAAAACGTATCCATTCAATTTTTAATGGAAACTTGGAGAAAGCTTGTCATTATAAATTCGTTTTAATAATAGCAAAATAATTTATAGCAAAATTATTTTGCTATTAATTATTTTGCTATAATTTTTTTTTACCATATATTATTGAGCAGATACCCAAAAACTTTGTTATTTTAACAAAACTATTTTACTGTACTCTTTCAAAAGATTTTAGTGAAGCGTGAAATACCCTTCGGGCACTGGGAGTCAAATACCCAGCGGGCACTGGGCTTGAAACGAAAAACATCATAAAACTGTTTTTTCCGTTTCACTCACAGTGCCCGCAGGGTATTTCACATTTGCCGTTTCACTTGCGCTTTGGTCTAAAATTGTGTTAAGAACCTGATATCATTTTCATAGAAATGTCTAATGTCAGGAATTTGATATTTTAACATCGCTATTCGTTCAACGCCCATACCAAAGGCATACCCGGTATATTTTGAACTATCATACCCGACATAATTAAAAACAGCAGGATCAACCATTCCAGCTCCGGAAATTTCTAACCAACCGGTTCCTTTACATATATTACAGCCTTTTCCGCCGCATTTTACGCAGGAGAAATCATATTCCGCACTCGGTTCTGTGAAAGGAAAAAAACTTGGTCGAAAACGAATCTTAACGTCTTCACCAAATAACCGCTTGGCAAATGCTTCAATTAATCCCTTCAAGTCAGCAAATGTAACGCCAACATCGACGCACAAACCTTCAACCTGGTGAAAGATAGGAGAATGGGTCGCATCCAATGCATCCTTTCGGTAACATTTTCCAGGAGCGATCATGCGAATAGGTGGTTCCATACTTTCCATTGTACGAATTTGTACTGGTGAAGTATGGGTTCTCATTACCAGGTCATCACTGATATAAAACGTATCCTGCAAATCTCTTGAAGGATGATATTTTGGGATATTTAACGCTTCGAAATTATAATAATCTGTTTCTAATTCCGGGCCTGTTTCAATTGTAAAACCAAAGCTTATAAAAATATCTTTTATTTCGTCAAGAACCTGGTATAAAGGATGTTTCGTTCCTATTTTCACCGGAAGCCCTGGCAACGAAGTATCAAAAAAGTCAATCCTTTTTGGCTTACTTTCACTAGCATCAGTAAATTTATCAATTTGTCCTTGAAAATAAATTTTCAACTTATTTAATTCCTGACCTAATTTGGGCCTTTCTTGTGCTGAAACTTTGCCCATTAAAGCAAAAAAAGAAGATAATTCACCCTTCCTTCCAAGATATTTTATTTTAAGCTTTTCAGAAAGATTATTTTCCGATGTCTGTGATAACTCGTTGTCGAAATTTTTCTTTATTGTTTCTAATTTTGAGATTATTTCTTTGATGTCTGTGGTCATCGATATTCCTATGATGTTACTTGTTGGACTAAACTCTTAAATCCTTCAGGATCATTCACAGCCATATCTGCAAGTATTTTTCGATTAATTTGAATATTTTTTTTATTTAATCCATCTATGAATTTTGAGTATGAAAGTCCTTCATTCCTCACAGCTGCATTAATTCGTGTTATCCATAATCTTCTAAATTGACCGACTCGTTTTTTTCTGTCGCGGTAAGAATAACTGAGTGCTTTTTCTACACTTTCCTTTGCTGTTTTTAAAAGTTTGTGCTTTCCGCCGTAATAACCTTTTGCTGCTTTTAATATCTTTTTTCTTCTATGTCGTGATGGAACACTTGTTTTTGCTCTTGGCATTTTTTATTACCTCTCTTATTTTGCTAAAATTAGCGTCTTAATGTTTTTTTCATCTGCACTTGAAACTGATGTTGATTTCCTTAAATTTCTTTTTCTTTTGGGTGTTTTTTTTGTTAAAATATGACCTGCAAAAGCATGTGATCTTTTTACTCCGCCAGAACCGGTTGCTTTAAATCGTTTTGCAGCGCCACGTTTACTTTTCATTTTCGGCATGTCTAAATTCCTTATTAAAATTATTTTTTAAGCAATATTGCTACCATATTCCTGCCCTCAACGTTAGGAGGACTTTCGAGTTTTGCAATATCTTCTAATTCTTTTACAAATTTCTCAATTAACACTTTTCCAAATTCCAAATGAGTTATTTGCCTGCCTCGAAACAGAATGTTTAACTTTACTTTATTTCCCTGTTCAATGAATTTTCGTGCATGTTTTGTTTTAAAATTAAAATCATGCTCTTCAATTTTTGGGCTAAGTCTTATTTCTTTAACATGAATTACATGTTGTCTTTTTTTTATTATTTTATCTTTTTTGCTAAGCTCGTATTTATATTTACCGTAATCAATAATTTTACAAACAGGTGGATTTGAGTTAGGAACAATTTCAACAAGATCTAATCCGGCATCCCTGGCGCGTTCCAAAGCTTCATTTATACTTATGACTCCAATCTGCTTTCCATCAAAATTTATAACTCGTACGTTAGGGCTGGTGATCTGGTCGTTTATCCGAATCTCTTTCTTCTTAATAACTAACCTCCAGTGTTATTTAATAAACTTATTTTGTAACTATTCAGATACTATTATTCATTGTATTCATGTCATTCTGAACGAGGGAAGTGATTTGGGAGGTTGGGAAGTGAAGAATCTCGTATTATTTTAAAAAAAGTATAAACATTGGAGAGATTCTTCGGTCGCAAGCTCCCTCAGAATGACATTTGTAACCACACTGAATAGTTGCATTATTTTTTAAATAAAAATCAAATTATATCAATTCAATGTTTTTTCCGTATTTTCTTTTTGCAGCTTGTTAATAAAATCTTCAATCTCTAATTGACCTAAATCTCCTTCTTTTCGTTTCCTTACAGATATATTTTTATTAACGACCTCTTTTTCTCCAACTATTATCATATAAGGTGATTTTTGAATTTCTGCTTCACGAATTTTAAATCCAACTTTTTCGTTTCTATCATCAACTTTTACCCTAATATTCTTTTCTATCAATTTTTGCTTTATCTCTTCCGCATATTCTA
>JADHVV010000074.1 GCA_016783825.1 Candidatus Zhuqueibacterota bacterium
CAAGTAGGGCGCCTTCGATATTTTCTTAATTTCAGGACGAAATACCGTACAATATTGCCGCAATGCTTTTTCTTGTCCGATGGCCTCTGGACCATGCACACATAGCTTTTTATTTTGTGCTTCCTCAATATTATAGGATGATGCAACCATTCTGCCAAGATCGTCAGCCGCATACCAATGAACAGGCCCAGGATTTTTCCCCATAACACTCGCCCGTTTACCTTGAACCATAAAAGGGATGTTTTCCATAGCGCCAACCGGACAAAAAAAAGTATAAGGAATTTCGCTTTCTCGAATAACATTTTCTGCTTGTAATTTTTGTTTAGTAAGAGGCATCCATGCATCCGGATCAAAGGCTGTGGCTCCTGAAGTATACGTAATTCTTTGCAGTTTTTGCTGCGAGGATATCTTCACTGTATTCTTTACACCTAAAAGTTCCGTATTAGGAGGGAGACTTATGTGAACACCAAAACAGCCGTTAAGCGCTGCTTCTAAACTATTGGCATCTGTTACATCGCCAGTTACAATTTCGAAGGACTCGTCAAATAGTTTTTTAGCTTTTTTCTTATCTCTGGCTAAAATCCGTACTTGAAAACCAATTTTTTTGAGGTGTCTGACAACTGGTTCTCCAAGCATGCCAGTTGCCCCAATTACCAACACAGTTTTTTGCATATTATCTCCTTTATTTGATCTGCAACAGTGATGTAATGAACAACATGATAATTATTGTTTATTCTGTCAACTTACCTGGCATAGGGATTACGCCCATTTGTTGCATAACACCCAGCATGTTGGTTTCTACCCATTCTTCAACGATTTTTCCGTCTTCGAAACGACGGATGGCGATAGCGGTCATAGAAAGTTTTTTACCTGTGGGTGCAACACCCATTAATTCGCCTTCGTGTGTGCCACCCATAGTACATCGGATAACAACCTTATCTCCAACTGCAATCATGTCTTCAATAGTAAAGAGAAAGTCTGGGAAGGCTGCGCGATACATGGCGATTGCTTGTTTGTAACCTTCACGATCCTTTCTTGCACCTGGAGCGTCAACGTGGAGAACATAATTGGTGGAGAGAAGTTCATCGACTACCGCAAAATTTCCTTTATTCCACGCCTCGTCAACAAGCTGTTGGATTGCAGCTTTGTTTGCTATCGATTCATCCTTCGGTTTTTGACAAAATAAAGCTAAAAGAATAACCAGTCCAACAAATACCGTTAATACAACTTTTTTGGAATTCATAGTAATTCTCCTCTTTTTTTTTTTAGTAATATTTAGTATTTAAAAAGTTCATTAATCATTTTTTACTGTAACAGTTCACCACCTCAGATCAACCTGTTATTGATTTAAGAATAATAGTAACTATTCAGCACGGTCATAAATGTCATTATGAGGGAGCTTGCGACCGAAGCACAGTCTGTACTTCCTTAAAATAATAAGGTAACTGTACAGGAATCTCGTCTGTTTTTCTACAATTTTCCTTTCTAATAAGAGATTCTTCACTTCCCATCCACCCTAATCACACCAAGCGTTCAGAATGACAATTATTCAACACACAGCTGAACAGTTAAGAATAATGATTAATTGACAATTTTTGAATTATTATTAATTCTTTGAGCTCTGATTCTTTCAACTGTACTCCACTTCTCAAATCAAAAATCGTCAATCGTTGATCGTAAATCATTTTTTCATGCAAATAAATCAAAGTGGAGAACTGTTACTTTTTACTCAATCCAATAGCCCAGGCAGTAATGGTAGCCGGATCAGATCTTCTGTGATCCATGCCTCGTGCTACCCATGTACGTCGATCTTGAGGAAAACTTGCTGTTAATAAACTACCTGCTCCATTCCAATTCGTTTTTGCACCGCCGCAAACGATTTGAAATCCCGGATCAAGAACACAATTTACATTCGGATGCGCTATTGGAGCAGCGGATGTTTTTTTCTTTTGGAAAATCGTTAAACCTGCTTCATCAAGCAACGATTTCTTAACTCCAATCGCAAAAGCTGAAACTGTTGCCACTTCTTGTGTAATGTGATCTTTTGCTGAGGCAATCCAACTATTCCTCTCGCCAGGATGTGAGGCATGCAGCATGCTGCCTTCTCCAGTCCAATTAGCTCTTGCGCCTCCGCCTATAACAACCCACCCTTTCGGGAGAATTGCTTCTGCTGACGGCTGTTCAGCAGGTTCACTGTCCTGTCTTATAATACCATAATCTTCAACCGGTATTGAAGAACCGTCTTTCATCCTGGCGGCGACACAATAACCTGTCACTGTTGCTGTGCAGGGAAGTTTATCACCTTTGGCAGTGGCGATCCAAACACGGTCTCCTTCAGGAAACATACCGGTTAGTAAATTGCCGCAACCGAACCAATTAACACAAGCGCCTCCGCCCAAAATTCTGTAACCATCAGGAACTTCAATACGAACGCCAGGAAATTGTGAAAAATCAGAAGTATGAACATGAATTTGGATGGTGAGTTCTCCAATGTCAAAGGAATCAATTAGTGCCATACGATATAACTCCTTTTTCAAATTATTCTTTTTGAATTGCAAGAGGATTAAAATGAAATATAAATGATAAACAAATATCTCAGCGCGCTAAAGCGCAGTGTCTAAAGTGAGCTAAAGTTTGAAGTACTTAAAGTTCACCACCCAGCCACTCGATTAGATTATTTGAAAACTTTTGCAGAAAAAACAAAGCACAGTCTGTATTTCCTTATTTTAAAAAGGTAACTGTACAGGCATAGTCTGTACTCCTATAAAAATATAAGGTAACTATACAGGATTCAACTGGCAATACTATAAAAAATAATTCGTAGATATTTGTTAAAACTGAATAGGTAGTGGTTATTAAATTAATATAACATTTTTTTTAATAACGTCAAGTAGAAAATGGTATAGCTTTACTAAACCTTCAAGGTTTAGTAAAGCTATGATAGACAAAACGACTGCTATCCCTTTCCACAATGGATGGGAAATAAACTTCTACCTCGTTTGACGGCGGACTTTGGTTATTCACCCTATCCAGCGCAGTAACGACGTAATAATAAGAATGCTCACTTTTTATTGAATTATCAATATAAACTGGTTGCGCATTTGTGGTGATGTGAATAAGATTACCCGCTTTTGTAATATCAACAGGACTTGACAACGAGCGGTAAATATTATAACGGTAAACATCATCCGGTTCCAATGAACTATCCAGGAAAGCCCATTCAAGCTTGATTTTAGTTGATGAGAGAAATTGCGCTTTTAAATTCATTGGATCCATTGGAGGATTATTATCCTTCCAACTCATCGGTGGAAAATTGGCAAGATATTGGAAACCATTATTAGGAAACAAGCTCATCGCTTTTTCCAATCCTGAAAAACTGAAAAAGACCATCCCGTTGCTTCCATATTGACGGGTTATCGTAGTTTGTTTTAACACTTCGTCAACTTGCCAATTTTGTGTTCCTAATTTATTGATAGACATTCCAGGGAAAATATACCGTGCACGATAGTAATTTTTAAGCCAGTCTTTTGTGATTTTTCCAAACGGAGCAGTCGGGTGATCTGTTTGCCAATAAATCATTGGCGCTATGAAATCAATTTTTTCTTCTTTGATCCATTGCAGCGCATCCTGGTAAACTACGTGATAACCGTTCCAGATGCTATAATCATATTTGCCGATAACGGCAGCCGAAATTTTGAGCCACGGTTTAAATGCAGTTGCCTCATCATAGAATTTTCTGACAAATTTATTAATATTTTCTCTCTGCCAATCATCCCATTTGAGATTTTTCGGATTCCCATCCGGTGAATTAAACAATCGCATACTCACCGCGTCTTGTGAATATCCCAATTCATGAGATTTTTCCGGGTAGCGAATGTAGTCAAAATGAAAACCATCGATATCATAATTCTTTATGATATCCAAACATACTTTATGGATGTAATTACGAACTGCAGGAATTCCTGGGCTTAGATTGACATAGTGTGAATTTAGCGACATTGGATCACCATTTTTATCACAGACAATCCATTCCGGGTGTGCATTGTAAATATGTTCGGGATTAGTGTGAGGCGGGGGAGAGGGTCCAAGCCAGGCAGGAAACGTGTTGATCCAGGCATGAAGTTCCAGACCGCGCAGTTGAGCTTGTTCAATTGCAAACGCAAGTGGATCCCAGCCGGGATTTTTCCCCAGTTTTCCAGTTAACAAATCTGACCAGGGTTCATAATTTGATTGATAAAAAGCATCACCGTTGCCGCGAATTTGAAACAGGATAAAATTAAAACGCGCTTTTTTAACCAGATCAAAGATTTTAATGATTCTTTCCTTTTGCGCCCGGGGATTGTTTTTTATATTATCTCTTGCCCATTCCCAGCGAGTTACCCAAATACCGCGGGCTTCTTTGGTTTCATCGTAATTTATTTTCGGGCGTTTGCAAAAAGAAAAAAGGATAAAAATTAGTAATAAACAATTAAATATTTTTATATTTTTCATATGCTATTTTTAATTTGGTATCTGTTTTTTGGAATTTTTATTGTGATTTACAAATTTATTTCAAATAATTAGCTAAACATCTCTACTAATTTTTTCCTCCGATCTTCAAAGAAAGGTTCCGAATCTTTTCTTGAAAATGTTCTGCTGGCAAAATCACGATTGTACAAATTAGCTAAAAACCTATTCTCAAAATCAGGAATGCGTTTGCCGTAAATATGAAAAGAATCGGATTCATCAATGTATCTGCCGTTTTTTACTTCCTTGCCGATTCGATTACCAATTTCTTTAGCCACATATTCCATCACATGAATAAATGCAAAACAATTCATGAACGAGGCATCGTAAGCATCCCGGCTGCGGAAACGGATATTCATATTTAATGTTGGTTCAGCATTTTCATTTTCAAGAATTCTGAACCACATGCTCTGCAAACAGGCAGGATCGTAAATATCGGTATCCATGTACGGCTGCCAGGTGATGGCTTGCGCCTGCCGGCTGAAAGGTTGACGTGCAAGTTTTTCGATGACATACTGGATTTGATTGATTTGGACAAATTCCTGTTTCTGTCCCTGAATTTCTTTTTCAATGACTTTAACATAATCATGATCGAGAAGAAAGTGAGACGTTTCAAATTCAAAAAACTTTTTCTTTTTTTCATTGGATAAATTACATAAAACTATATCAAATAAGTTCATCGGCGCTTCGTACTTGAATAATCGCTCGTGATAAGTGTACTGCCATTTAGTGTCTTCAGGATCCAGTGGATCACGGATCCAATGGTCTTTTATTCCGTCACGGACTTCCTGAACATATTCTTCCAAATCTTCAAAACCACCGGGAATTCCGCCCATGTGGATCATGGGTTCGGAAGCCGGCTGTTCAATGGAGATTAAAATCGAACAGTCTTTGCTCGGTAAATCAACATAATTTCCCTCTTTATCTTTTGCATCGTACTGGGTGCGGATTTCACAGCCATAAGTATAAAGCCCGATCATGGCATTTTCCCAGGCTTCAGCAAGTGAAACACCGGAAACTGCAACAATAGGTATATTACCATTTTTTGCTGGACTAACGAGATGTATCTTGTCTCCTTTCTCCTGGAGAATTTTTTGTAGTTCAGGATTTTTCATTTTTGCTCCTGGTTGGTTTTCACATTGGGCAATTGTTAATAAAAATGAATGATGCTGGATATTTGATACTCGATGCTTGATATATGATACTAAATTTATTTCCAGCAACAAGAAACCAGTATCAAACATCTTTTTAGATTTATAAAATGTTTTTGTTAAAAAAAAAGATTTTCAACGACATCAATTTATCTTAATTATTTGATAATGTCAAGTGATTTCTCTACAAAAATTTAAATTGTAACAATTTTAAACATAGCCAGAGATTCATCTTGACATTTAAGAAATATATTATTATATTTAGCGTCCATTATAAAACACATAATGATATTACAGGCAGCGTCATTTTTGTGAAATATTATTCTTTATGAAAAAAAATGAACAGCAAAAACAACCATCAGGTTTTCGTGACAGTAGAACCATCAAAATATCTTTGGCAATACTTGTTTTAATAGCAATCGGCTTTATTCTTCACCTCTTGCAATCTGTTTTCAAACCCCTGTTTATTGCGATCATACTGTCATACATTTTTGAACCCTTACTCAAACTAATGCGGCGCATAAAAATTCCCAAGTTTACGGCTATTTTTTTGGTATTAATTATTACTTTTGTGTTCTTTTATTTAATTGGTTTGATCATCTATTCAAATATAAATGCTTTTACTGAAGAGTTCCCAAAATATCAGGATAAATTTAATCAACTTTACCTGGGCATTATTGACAAATTACAGATACCACAAGATGAAGTACAACAATATTACACGGAAATTGACTGGGGCGCTTTGTTAGAGAAATTATCCCTGCCATCTATTTTGTCATCAAGCGTGGGAACTTTTATTAATTTTCTCGCTAATCTATTTCTGATTTTACTTTTTACAGTTTACATTATGCTTGGCAGAGAGCATCTTGTTACTAATGTTGGAAAAGCTTTTCCCGGGGAAAGATCGGAAACAATTTATCGTGTAATGGACAATATTAATAAAGGTGTGCAAAAGTATTTTTTTGCAAAAGCGCTGATCAGCCTGGGGACTGGTTTTGTAGCTGCTATTGTGCTGTTGATTTTTGGTGTTGATTTTGCATGGGTTTGGGGTTTGTTAACATTTTTACTAAACTTTATTCCAAACATTGGATCAGTCGTAGCAACATTGCCGCCTATTTTAGTAGCGATTTTTCAGTTTGGTGGATTTTTTCCGGCTTTGTGGATCGGTATATTGCTTATCTCACTACAGACAATCATGGGAAATGTAATTGAGCCGTTGATCATGGGAAAAAGTTTGAATATGAGTCCGTTGGTTATTATAATTTCATTAATTTTTTGGGGTTTCATTTGGGGACCCATTGGGATGATTCTCGCGGTGCCCATTTCATCAACGATTCAAATTATCTGTTCCAATATTGATTCGCTGAAACCGATCAGTATTTTGATTGCGGATGAGTAGTTTGTTGGGTGATTAGGTAATTATGGTAATAAGGTAATTGGGTAATAAAAAAATTAGGTGATCTTTAACAATAATATGGATTTTAGTTTTTATTACAACTTTATAGTTCATTTAAAGGACATTCAATACTAATTACCCAATTTACTATTTACCAAATTACCCAGGAGACAGTGCAACATATTGCCTATCAAACAGTTGAAAAATATTGCACTTTTATTAAAAAACAATTAAAGATACAAGTTAAAACATACTAAAAATACAACAGTTAGATTTGATATTTCAAGGATGGTATAGTAATTGCAAAAAATAAGTGCTTTTACAAATTAGCTTATAAATGGATTAAAAGATTGAAATAATAAAAATATTGTGAAGGAGGTGATACAGCAGTTTAATATTGTATTTATTCTGAATTAGAAACTAACAATGCTTTGCTCAATTCGGAAGGAGGTGAGGCCTAAAAGGCAATGGCATTAACTTAAGGCGAAGCGATTATTATTTTCATTCTCAATTCTCAATTAGTCGTTCACAATTCTCAATTAATTTTTGGGGTAACTTGTTAATCCTAATTGTGAATTGATAATTGAGAATAGTGAATTGTGAATGTTATAAAATTATTTTCGCTTAAGTTAACGGCATTGGCCAAAAAGGAAAGAGAAATACTAAAAGTTACTGCATTTTTTTGTAACTCTAAAAATCAAATCCCGATTTTCCTTTCGGGATAATTCATTTATTTTAATACTAATTAAGAACCAAAACGGAGGAATCATGAACAAAAAGATTTTGGTTGGATTTTTGGTATTAATGCTAATACCGAGTTTTATTTTTGCGGGTGTCACTGGTAAAATATCCGGCATGGTAACGGATAAAGAAACCGGTGAACCTTTGCCTGGTGTTAACGTTATGCTAAAAGGTACCATGATGGGCGCAGCAACCGATATAAACGGTATTTATATTGTTATGGCTGTTCCGGTTGGTACTTATGCACTCGAAGCAACCTATATTGGTTACAAGAGAATGATTATCGAAAACAACCGTGTTCACCCGGATTTAACGACAGAAGTCAATTTTAAAATGGAGTCAACTGTACTTGAAGGCGAAACAGTTAGTATTGTTGCCGAACGTCCGATCATTAACAAAAATGTAACGAATACTGTAAAGACTCTTTCTGCGGAAGATATCAAGAATATTCCCATGAGAGGCACTAATACGGTCATGAATCTCTCTTCAGCAGCCGTTCAAGATGGTGACGATTTCCATGTTAGAGGTGGAAGAGATGAGGAAAATGTAACTTATGTTGACGGAGTTATGACGACTCGATTGAGAGATGGTCAACATAATGCTCTAAACGTTATCAGTAATGCAATCGAAGAATCAAATTTCCATGCTGGTGGTTTTAATGCAGAATATGGTTTTGCCAATGCTGGTGTGCTGCTCACGACAACAAAAAGTGGTGGTACGGATTACCATTTCAGCATTGAAGGTATTTCCGATGAAGTTTTTCAAAATAGTGAAGGAAAAACTTTGGGAACGCAGTCCTGGGGTTATAATACTTATACGATAACTGCCGGCGGACCTGTTCCTAGAATTCTTGATAATAAGTTGAGATTTTTTCTCGCTGCTGAAAGAAATTTTAATGGTGGCAACGCTACTAACTGGCATGGTATAACACTCGATACAACTCTTACCTCTTATGGTCAGGAATTGCCACTTAAGGTCAATTATGGCGCTGGTCCTTATCCCGGTTATTTCAATAGTCAGTGGGATGTAAACGGAAATTTGAGTTATGCGCCGACTGCATCGATGCGTTTTAAATTTGGTGGAACTTATCATAAGGGCGAAGATCAAAATGGTGAAAGTTGGCATCACATCTTTAACTATCAAAAAGATATGCTCAATAAAAGATGGAATGCCAGCGCTTATTTTAAATTCACCCATCAAGTAAATCCACGAATGTTTTACACCTTGAACATGAACTATTTTTATTATAACGTTGAATGGGGTGATCCGGATCTATGGCATGACATAAAAAAATATGGTGATCCTGCCTATAATGCTGGGAAACGAGATTGGGGCAAAAGCTATTCTTATTATTTATTCGGTATCATGTATCCATCGTATCCCGGGGAAGTCATCTCCGGTTTGGGAAAAACAGCACAAACAAATTACGGTCCAAAATTCGATCTGACCTGGCAATTTAATAATTATAATGAACTGAGAATAGGTTTTCAATATGACTATTATACAATAAGAAGATGGTCAATGGGAAATGGCGGCGCTGAATCAATTTCATTAGGTTTACACAGGCGGGAAATTGATCCTGATAATAAATTAACTGATTATGATATTTTCCGCAATAATTACGGTTACTATGGTTATGACATGTGGGGTAATCCGATCGATGATGATGCAACATATGAAGTAACAAATGACCAGGGAGAAATTATTAAGGTAAGTGGTCATGATGCACCGCGTCATCCGGTTAGAGCTGCTTTCTACATTCAGGATAAAATTGAATTAAAAGATCTTGTACTTAACGCCGGTTTGCGATTTGATTATTTCAGTACAGGTGTTGAGAGCTGGAAGGATCCAGCGAATTTGATTATTAACGCGACGAATCTTATTGATGATGAAAGTTTTGACGATCCAATAACGTATGCACTATTCAGTCCGCGTTTGGGATGGTCATTTCCGGTTACTGATCAGACAGTATTTCATGCCCAGTTTGGGAAATTCATCCAGATGCCACGCGTGGACGATATGTATGACGGACATACTTATGTGGGACGTTTTCTCCAGGGTGGTAATGCTCGCTCGATGCCCAATCCGAATTTAAAACCGATGCAGACAATGCAGTATGAAGTCGGTATTAAGCAACAGGTAGGCAGCAACGCCAGCATAAATGTGACTGTTTTTTACAAGGATATCAAAGATTACATTCAGTTGCGCGTATTCTTCCCTGAAGAAGGCGCTGGATATGCCTCTTATTTCCAGAGACAAAATGTCGATTATGGAACCACCAAGGGTATGCAGTTCACATTCAATCTTCGCAGAACAAACCGCATCAGCGCATCTGTGGACTATACCTACTCCAAAGCCATGGGAACCGGCTCTAACAGCGGTAGCCATTTTGATATTGCCTGGCAGGATAGCGAGTTGAGATTCCCGACCATCATTATGCCACTGGATTACCACCAGGAACATGTTGGAACTGTCAATATTGACTTCCGTTTGACGAAAGACGACGGTCCAACCTTCTTTGGTTTTAAACCTTTGGCAAATCTCGGCATCAATATGCTCTATAGTCTGCACAGTGGTTCTCGCTTTACCAGAATTGAACCAGGTCCAAGAGGATTGTTCTCACAGAACGGTCCAAGACCGGTCGAATCACTCAATGCATCGGTAATGCCGTGGTATAATCGTATGGATTTAAAAATTGACCGTAGATTTGAAATCGGTCAATTTAGCTTTAAACCATACCTTTGGGTTTATAACCTGTTTAATATCAAAAATGTTACCGGTGTTTATGACCAGACTGGCGATCCACATGATAATGGTTGGTTTCTCACCGAAGATGGAAAAGCCTGGTTAGAGATAAATGGTGAAGGTGGAAAATATCTCGCCTACGAAGATTTAAGCGATGGTGGTGCGAGAGGTCTTTCTACACCAAGAATTGTACGATTCGGTCTTTTAGTTGAATTTTAAGTCTAATAATTTTTAGTAAATTTTAATTTAATAATATGCGATTTTCTTTTCAGGAGGAAAAGCAATGATAAAAAAAATCATCCCTGGATTAACACTGTTCCTTATTTTGCTATTGATCGCTTCTATGGCGTTTGCATACGAAGGAACAAATAATTCGGGAAAAAAATTAAATAAAACTTTGACAAAACGCGCTGCAAAATACATTGATGTCAATCAAATTAGAAGCGTGGTGATGAATAACGGAACCTTTACCAGGAGTCCGATTTCAGGAAACTCGGACATGGAATGGCCAAAAGGTTCGGGTAAAATGATATGCTTTAATGCCGGTATCTGGATTGCTGGTAAAGTGAATGACATAATCAGAACAGCATGTTCCGATTATAACGTTGAGTTTCAGCCCGGCAATATTCTCGAAGATGGAACTGCAACTGATCCATCAAAAGAAGAATACCGGGTTTACAAAGTCCACAAAGATTATCCCAATGGAGATGCAGATGTACCTGCAGGTGTCGGCGCATTAGAATTAGATACCTGGGCAGACTGGGAAACATTCGCTGAACAACAGGGCGCTCCACCGGTTCAGGATGAAAATGGAGACTGGATCGGATTTGGCGATGAGATGTTATATGCTGTTATGAACGACCTGGATGTTAATCTACATAACGGCTGTTATAATACATTGCCAATCGGTATTGAGCTTCACCTGTTAGTATTTGCGTTCGACAGATCAGGCGCTCTTGGAAACACCATATTTATTAAATACACGGTAATAAATAAAGGTGAAGATGACTTACAGGAAGCCTATGTTGGCTCTTGGGCAGATGTGGATAACGGTGATGCTAATGATGATCTCATCGGCTATGATCTGGATTTGGGAATGAGCTATTGTTATGGTGGTAAGCCCATCGATGCAACTTATGGTTCTCGTCCTCCTGCTTTAGGTTGGGATTTTTTCCGAGGTCCTATCGTCGATTCCCCGGGTGATGTAGCGGTACTACCTGACGGAACTGAATTTCCCGATAAGAAAATTTTGGGTGCAACTTCCTTTAATAAATATTACAATACTACGGGACCATTTAGTGATCCGAGTTATACTGCACAAGGAGCAGAAGAAGTTTATAATTTCTTAAGTGGAACACAAAAGAATGGTGAGCCCTGGATTAATCCTTTTACCGATGAAGTAACTACCTTCCTCAACACGGGAAATCCTGTCGATGGTACGGGGTGGTTGTCAACAGAAGAATTTCCACCTGCTGACATTCGAATGTTAACCGGTGCAGGTCCTTTTGTGCTTGCAGTAGGCGATACTCAGGAAATTGTTTTGGGATGTGTAATCGGACAGGGTTCTAATCGACTCAGTAGCATTGATGTGCTAAGATTTTACGATCAAGAAGCACAACAAGCATATAACCTTGGTTTTAATGTTCCCAGTCCACCGCCAGCGCCCCTGTTAACAGTTTCTGAGTTAGATAGAAAAGTGTTGGTACAATGGGAAAATAATGCCGAGAATTTTGAGTCTAGTTATGCATTCGAAGGTTACAATATTTACATCGGTTCGTCATCAGCAGGACCCTGGACACGGGTAGCCACTTATGACATTCTGAATGATTTGGATGTAATTTTACAATCAACCTACGATATCAATACAGGACTGATCCTGAACATGCCTGCGGCGTATGGAAATAATTTGGGTCTGAAGTATCGTTATCTGTTTGAAAAAGATCATAACGATTTAACAATGGCAAATGGACATCCTTATTACATTTTGGTTACCTCCTATGCTTACGATCCCAACAGTCTTCCAAATGTGCTTGAAAGCAGCTTTAACGTAATGACTGTAACGCCTCACCAGGCTCGACCCGGTGTGGAATATAGTCATGAAGCATATTCAGAAGTAGCAGTACAGCATACAGCAGGTGAAGCAGATCTATCAAAATATAGAGTATGGGTTCAGATTATCGATCCTTTAAGTGTTGAAACTGCTGATTATAAAATTACTATCAATGAGGATGGAACCTGGACACTTTGGAAAAATGGAGTTGAAGTTTCCGGATACATTAATGTTGCCACCTATGGTATTGATACTAATATTGAGTATCGAACATTACCAGATAGCATGGATTTCTTTATCGGAATGACAATGGATTTTGATGAAGCAACATTGTATTTTGAACCGGAATCGATAGCCGGAAATGAAGAAATAATTGACGGTTTTTCCAGTCCATCTGAGCTTGGCGGGCGTGTCACAGACCTTGCAATTGATGGTCAATTTAAAAAAGGTACCCGGGATCCCAATCTTATTTACAATGCGTTGGAATTAAGATTTACCGGTGTGATGGATTCATCTACAATGGAAGTGACTTCAGGCGGACAGTTAGCAACCTTATTATTCAGTTTTGGTGATCCGGCAAAATTTATGCCGCAACATCCGGCAAATCCGAACCCGGGATCCAGGGACCCTTTCCTGGTAAAAATTCCGTTTGAGGTTTGGGATGTTGAAAGAAACGTTCAGTTAAATGCCTCATTCACTGATGGAACTCAAAAGATTGCTGAAATTGATTCAGGTACGTTTGTTCCGACCTGGGCGCCTCGCGGTAATTGCGTGGTTTATGTCGTCGCATCCGAATACGATGAACAAATCCATAATAATGGTTTCACAGGTCAGGATACAATGGCAACCTGGACATTTCAATTCACTCCGGAAACTGTCTGGCGCACCGGAGACATTGTTAAAATCAATATTGCCGATCCGGATACATTTCCGAAACCTGTTGTCGCTGGTGTTGAAGAATTCTCTTTTAGCCTCCAGGGTGAAACAATAAATATGAGCAATGTTAAAGAAAAGTTGGATCTTATTAATGTATATCCAAATCCATATTTAGCATATAATCTTTTAGAGACCGGACTTCATCAGGAACATGTCAGGTTTATCAATCTTCCCGAACAATGTACAATAAGAATATTCTCTATTTCAGGTCAATTGATCAGAACAATTGAACATAATGATCCAACGAGTTTAACTCATAACTGGAATCTACGAAATGAGAATAACTTACCGGTCGCGAGTGGATTTTATATTGCTCATATCGATGTACCGGACATTGGTGAGAAGATTATAAAAATGGCTATTATTTTTAGAAAACAGAGGCTGAAAAATCTATAAGAAAAATTTTTCATAATGTTACAATCGTAACTATTTTGAAATTAACTTGGAGATTAAAAGATGAAACTAAACAAAATATTAATTTTAATAGTTATTATTGCTCTGGCTTTTAGCGTCACTGCATTAATGGCTGGCAATAAAGATAAAATTGGCGGCGCTGGTGCACAGCAACTGTTGATTCCGGTTGGTTCTCGTGGGATTGCCATGGGAGGCGCTTATAATGCCATGGTAAGTGGAAATGAGGCTATCTTTTGGAATCCAGCCGGTTTATCTGCATCAGAGGCAACAGCTGAGGCGACCTTTAGCAACCTGCGATGGATCGCTGATACGCAAGTAAATTATTTTGCGATATCTTCAAAAATGGGAAGACTAGGCTCCATTGGTATTAGCGCTAAAATCTATGATTTTGGTGAATTTGAACAAACAACCGAATTTGAAACCGAAGGAACGGGTATTATGGTCTCTCCAACTAATATGGTCCTTGGATTGACTTTCTCTCGTCAAATGACTGACCGTATTTTCTTTGGTATTAATGCTAAAATTATATCGGAAAGTTTTATGAGAATGAGTGCCTCTGGTTTTGCCCTGGATATTGGTGTTCAATATATCAGCAGCGCGGGAATCAGAATGGGTTTAACCCTGAATAATTTTGGTGGAATGATGCAGTATACAGGCGAGGATTTACAGCGTACTGTTGATCTGCCTTTTACGGAAGCCGGTACCCAATCAATTGATTTGAGACTTGAAGCGCAGCAATTTGAACTCCCCAGTACTTTTGAAATTGGTATTGCCTATGATTATCGCATAAATGATCAGAATACAATTACCTTAGCTACCAATTATAAAAACCAGAATTATGGTTTGGATGAAGTGATGGGTGGCGTTGAGTATGGTTTCAACGATATGTTTTTTGTCCGTGGTGGTTACGGACAATCGCCTGAAGGTGGTGCAGATGACAATATTTTTGGTTTTACTGCCGGTGCAGGAATAAAATATTCGCTCGGCGGTAGTTCAAAAATTCTTGTTGACTATGCTTATCGTGATACAAAATGGTTTGAATCAAATCAATGGGTTACCGTATCTGTAATGTTTTAGTAACCGATTGAGCAGTTGAATTTTTTTTCGAAAAGGATTGGCGTAAATTAATAAGCGTCAATCCTTTTCATTTTTTTAACCTACAAAAAGTATATTGGATATGAAAAAAAATATTTTAATTTGTTGTCTGTCTGTTTTTCTAAGTTTGCTGATTTCTACTATTTTATTTAGCCAACAAAAGCTTTCTCTAAATATGGATATCTGTCAATATAGATTTAATCCCGATTCTTCATTAATCGAAATTTATTACAGCTTACTGCCAGCAAAGGAAAATTCGCCTGAAAGCTCCGCCTTTGTTTTAGAACTACGCATAACAGAAAACCAAAAACCCGTTATAAATAACTTATGGAAAGTGCAAGCAGAAAAACAGGGTGAAGAGGAAGAACAAACTCAAATGATCGTAGATGCGTTGCGCTATCTGCTAACGCCTGGGAGTTATGACTTAAAATTAATTGCGAAAAATATATTACAACCCAACGACATTGACAGTGTTGAAATTTCAAATTTGAAAATCAAATCATTTGGAACTGAAAATGTTCAAATGAGTGACGTTGAAATATCACAGAAAATTATTCCGGTAAATCCTGCCAATAAAAACAAGTTTGATAAAAATCGTTTCAATGTTACTCCATTTCCTTTGAAGGTTTTTGCTAAAGAAAATTCTGATGTTTATTACTATTTTGAATCGTATAATTTAAAACCGATTCTTAAACAGAGTATTTTTAATATCAAAAGAGTAGTTTTTGATGTGAACGGCTTACCTGTTCCGACTATACCAGCTTATAGCAAGAAGAAGCGGCTGCGTGGTATGGATGATGTTGAAGTGGGAATGTTTAAAATCTCTGAATTACCCACCGGAAAATATTACTTAAATTTTGCAATACTCGACTCAAATTTGTCTGAAATATCATCTACGACCACATCATTTTATGTGCATAATCCCGATGTACAAGTTGTTGATAGAAATAGTTTACCAATTGAAGCACAAATGTCCGGCAGTGAGATCGCTTTGCTTCCACAAGAAAATCTGGAAATAATGATAAAAGCGACAAAATACCTGGTAAACGATGAAGAAGCAAAAATAATAAATAAATTAGTTAATGAAAATGCGAACAGGATTTATTTGTATCGCTTTTGGAAAGAACGGGATAGCAATCCCAACACGCTTGCTTTGGAAAGTTATCGGGAAATGTTGAAAAGAGTCCAATTTTCAAATGCCAATTTTGCCTCTATGCAAAAAGCAGGCTGGGAATCGGACCGGGGCAGAGTGTTGATAAAATTTGGTCAGCCATCAGAGATCCAGTATTATCCCAATGTTGCTGAATTTAAAGAATTTCAAGCTTGGGGTTATGATAATATTGAAAGCGGCGTTGTATTTATCTTCGGAGTGCTTGGCGCATTTGGCAACCTTCAATTAATCCATTCAACGAAAACCGGTGAACTGCGAAACGATTTTTGGTTCGATCTGCTGAAAGTTTCCGCAGGTCAAACCGGTATGCAACAAATGGAACAAGGGATTTCAAACAGAAGTACATTAAGAGAAATTTTTCAGCGGAACAATTTGGAATTACCGCGCTATTTGAAATAAAACGATATTTGAGGAAAGCTTTCCTAAACCTTCTTATCCATTAAAATTTATGATTGAAATTATATCCATACGTTTTGAATTAGTTAATGCATAAATAATGAAGATTTTGGAAAGCTGAATCAAGTTTCATCTGTTTCAATTCCACCAATTTTAATGTTTTTTATTTGCAAAAGAAAGTCTTCAACTATGTTTGGTGAAACAGAATAATCAATCCACTGGTATTCATAAGCTTTACAAACTCGTTTGTTTAAGCATAGTCCTCGAAGCTTCTTATTTGAGAATAATTCATCAATTAATTGGCTGCTGATTTCTGCTTGCGTGAGTTTGTAGTTTAATGTTAACGAGGTCGGTTTTTGGGTGGTATCTTTTGCAAAACCGTTTTTTTGTAGCCCAGGATTCGATTTGAGATGATTGAGCAATCTTACTAAACGAAATAAAGTGATTAAATCTTTACGTGAGAAATTCTTTGTTTCAACAGGAATTGCCGTTGACCTGTAAAAAGAATAATCTTTGCCTGAAATTAAATTATTTTTAACACAATTTGAAAATGTTTTTGAACCGGGTGGTGGATAAAAAATACTTGGACCGATTAAAACAGGTAATTCAGCTAAAAATATTATATCGTCCAACATTTGATTTAAGGTATCTTCGGGAAGACCAAGGATGATGTAAACGACAACTTTTAAGCGGTGTTTTTGCGCCCATTCCACTACTTTCAAAAATTGTTGTCGTGATTGATAACGATTGACTTTTTTCTGAACCTCCGCACTTCCACTGACTAATGGAATATTTAGCCATTCAAAGCCAGCGTTCTTCATTAATTGCACCAATTCTTCATCCAACGAATCAGCCATCAATCCGTTCATGGCTGATAAACGTAAATTATGTTTTTCAAAACGAGTGATTATTTCTTTGAATAAAATTTTTGCCCTGTTCTGATTTATTGTTAAATTATCATCCTCGAAATCAAACTTTTTCACACCATTTTGAATACACTGGTTCATTTCTTCAATTACTGATTCAATTGATCTAAACCGTACTTTTTTTCCCATAACACCTGCAACTGAACAAAAGTTACAATTTTGCGGACAGCCTCGTGATGTCAAAATCATTCCCATTTTATTTTTAATTTCAGGATAGGTGATTTCATCAAGGTTTTGAACAAAGCTTTTTGCTGGATTTATTATGACTTTATTTCCATTTTTGTAAGCAATCCCATCTATACCTTTCAGTTGATTCAATTGGTCTGAAAAAAGAAGGTTAGTGAGTTCAACTATTCTTTGTTCCCCTTCGCCTAAAACAACATAATCAATGAATCCTGATTTTAAAACACTTTCAGGAACAGTAGTTGCATGATGCCCGCCAGCCACAATCGGGACTTTTGGAAATATTTGCTTGCACAATTTTGCTGTTTCAATTGCTGTTTCACAATAAGGTGTAAAGTTAATCGAAATTCCAATCAAGTCCGGATTAAATTTCCTAACTAAATCACCAATCTCCTGTTGGCTCATTCCAAAGCGGCGATAATGTGTAAATAACTTAAATGGACTTAAATCATTAGCAGGGTAGAATTCTTTGAGATGTTTAAAATTATTTGGGATGGGAATTGTTCGTTTGCTATTTTTAGAAAGACAATCGAGCAGAAAAGTTTGAAAGCCAGCCTTTTCCAGTGATGCTTGTATGTATTTCAAACCTGTCGGCTTTTGTCGTATTTCTGTTTGATAGAAATCTTCAAATGAAGGGTTGATGAGTAAGATTTTTTGTAACATTGATGAGCTTTATTTAAAAGAATAAATGGGAGATTGGGTAATTAGTTAAATAGGTAATTGGGCTGGTAATAATAAAATTACATTTTGTCCTTATTGCCAAATAACCCAATTACCTATTTAATAATAACCAATAAATGAATCACCAATAATTAAGATCTTCTTGATTTTGCTGCACACTCTCAAAGTTAATTTAATTTCTATTTAAAAAATTCAAAATAGATGAATCTTTTTATAAAAATTATTAAACAACCTCAAACTACTGATTTAAATACAAACCAGCGTCAGGACCTACCGGCAATCCTAAAAGTATCCAAATACTAAGCAGAATAGACCAAAAAATCATAAATATAATTGTATAGGGCAACATAGTAGCAATTACAGTCCCGATCCCTGCTTTTTTATCATATTTTTGAACAAATGCAATAATTAGAGCAAAGTAAGACATCATCGGAGAAATGATGTTCGTAGTGCTGTCACCGATTCGATAAGCTGTTTGAACGAGCTCTGGTGTGAATCCTAATAACATAAACATAGGGATAAAAACAGGAGCCATAATTGCCCACTTTGCCGATGCACTACCCATAAACATATTGATAAATCCAGAAAGGACGATAAATGAAAGCATTAACGGAATGGCTCCTAATCCTAATGATTTCAAAAACGTTGCTCCCTGGATTGCAAAAATAAGACCTAAATTGGTCCATTTGAAATACGAAACAAATTGAGCAGCAAAAAATGCAAGCACTAAATAAATAGCCAACGTTTCCATGGCTTTTACCATGCCTTTGATCACGTCTTTATCATTTTTATAGGTACGAGCGCCAACTCCATAGGCGACACTCATAAAAAAAGAACCAAGAAAAATGAAGGCAATGATTCCTGATAAAAATGGGGATCGTAAAATACCACCCGTCTCCGGATTTCGCAAATATCCATCGCCAGGAATAACTCCACCAAGTATCATTATGGTAAATAAGGTGCCTGTTATTAAAGCAAATAAAAGCCCACGCTTTTCATCTTTATTTAAGCGATCTAATTTTTCAGCGGCAATATCTCCCTCGTATGTTCCAAGCCGGGGAATAATTATTTTTTCGGTAACCCATGTTCCTCCCAGGGAAATGAAGAATGTAGAAACTGCCATAAAATAATAATTAGCGGTTGGATTAACTTCATAACCGAGTATTATTATGCGTGCTGCTTCTTCTGACAATCCTGCCAATAGCGGATCCACCGTACCGAGTAATAAATTGGCGCTATAACCACCAGACACGCCGGCAAAAGCAGCAGCCAATCCGGCTATTGGATGTCTTCCCACTGCCAGAAAAATCATTCCCGCTAACGGAACTAGTAAAACATATCCAATTTCAGATGCTGTATTTGAAATTACACCAGCAAAAACAATAATAAATGTTAACATGCGTTTAGGGGCAGAAAGTACCAATAACCGTAATGTTGTGCCAATTAATCCGCTGCTTTCAGCCAGGCCAATTCCGAGCATAGCCACCATTACAATACCCAACGGTGCAAAACCTGTGTAGTTACTAACCATTTCTGTAATAATTCGATGAAATCCGGGAATAGAAATTAAATTTACAGCTTGGATTAATTCACCTGTTGCAGGATGCTCTACCGTTACATTTAGTTTATGTGCTATCCACGATAATAGAATTACCAGCAATGCGAAAATAGCAAATAATGTAGCCGGGTGAGGTAATGCATTACCAACTCGTTCAATATATGAAAGAAGTTTATCAGTAAATTTTTGATCCCATTTGTATTTTATTTTAATCTTCATTCTTTTTTCCTGATTAACATAATATTTATTTTTTCCTTCGCCTTTGCCTATGCCTTCACCTGCACTTTAGTGCGCTAAGCTTTCCTTGATTTTGCAGCAACATTATACAAAAACCAACCCAATGCGGAAAAAGCAATTACTGACACAATTTGTCCTAACCATTCAGTTGAATAATGGATTTCAAGAAATTTTGGAGCTTTTGAAAGCGTTACAGCGAACACAGCAATAACCACTCCCATTAAACCTTCACCGGCAATCAAACCGGAACCTAACAATACGCCCTGGTCTTTACCCTTTTCTTCAGAATTAATTCTGTATTTCTTTTCAACAATGTGTCGGATCAATCCGCCAATAAAAACCGGGGTCATTGTGTACAGGGGTAAATACATACCAACGGCAAAAGGCAGCGGGGGAATTCTAAAAAGCATAATCGGAATAATGAAAGCAGCTCCAATTCCGACAAGATCCCATCTTAAATTACCTCCTAACACACCATCGAGCACAGTTTTCATTAATGTTGCCTGGGGTGCAGGGAGCGCATCAGATCCAAAACCATAGGCTTTACCAAGATAATATACAGCGAGACAGACAAAAAATGCTGATCCGATCGCGCCAATGAGTTCACTCATTTGTTGTTTACGAGGCGTCGCGCCGATAATATACCCGGTTTTCAAATCCTGTGAAATATCACCGGCAATAGATGCAGCAATACAGACAATTGTACCAATAGTAAGCGCGGTAACTTTTCCGGATAGATCAGTCCATCCGATTAATTTAAAAATAAGTCCGGTACCTAACAGTGTAACGATTACCATGCCGGAAGTGGGATTAGATGAAACACCAATCAATCCTACAATTCGAGAAGAAACAGTCACAAAAGCGAATGCAAAAATGGCAATGGCTATCGCACTAAAAAATCTCATCATTAAGAATGTATTTTGACCAATAACTCCCGGAACAGCAGTAATGACAAAAATAACTAATGAAATTCCAATTAAAACATATTTTAAATGGAGGTCTTGTTCAGTTCTTAATTTTGCTTTATCCAGGGTCGTGGCACTGGATTTAATTTCCTTTAAGCCAATTTTAAGCGATTCAATCATAGTAGGAATTGATTTAGCTACTGTGACAATCCCCGCAGCTGCTACAGCCCCTGCACCAATAATTCTAATATATGCTTCCCATATTTGCTTGGCGCTCAACTGTCCGATTGTCGTAATTCCATCGGCTAAACCTCTTGATTTAAGATACACTAATGT
>JADHVV010000260.1 GCA_016783825.1 Candidatus Zhuqueibacterota bacterium
TTAAGCGTTTATAAGCCTGTATCGGATAGTGAAGGGATTGATTTAATTGTTGTAAAAAATGGTGTTTTCCAACCATTGTTTATTCAAGTAAAAGGGCGGTTCAAATTGCATAATGACAGGACATTTATTGCAGACGTAAGGATGAAAACGTTTAATCCTCATCATAGCTATTTTGTAGTGGGTGCATATTTTAATCCAATTTCGTTTGAAATTAATGATCATATTTTATTTGTTCCATCAAAAGTAGTAAAAAAAGTGGGTACTATTATCAATGCTCGTGGGGAAGAACGATATAGAATAACAACAAATATATTAAAACCAAGTAAAAGCAAGTGGGCTGAATATATAATATCAAAACAGGGATTGGTTGAAGCAATATTGGATAAGTTTGACGAGATGGAAAAGTATTTAAAATGAAAATATTAAACAGGTTATCCTCAATAAATAAATATATCCATGACTGAAAATAAAAATACATGGAAAGATAAAAGCCTAGAAGATTGGGAAAATTGGTTAAATAGTGAATTGACCAAAGCTGAGAATGTATATAAAGAGGATCCAGATCGATTAATTTCAAGTTATAACCGTGAACAGAGCCATATTAAAGATTATCATGGCAGGGAGTTGTTAGAATTAATTCAGAATGCAGATGATGCTGGTATAAATTTTACAGGAAAATCAAAACTCAAAATTAAATTATTAAAAAATGAATTATATATAGCCAATACCGGAATCCCATTTAGTCCTGAAGGTATTAAATCTTTAATGGTAAGTGATATCAGCCCAAAAGAAGCATTGGGTGAAAAATATATAGGGTATAAAGGACTTGGGTTTAGGTCTATTTTAGGCTGGGCATCTTCAGTAGCCATTATTAGTGGTAACGCAAAAGTTGGTTTTAGCAGGGCTGGTGCGAATAAGTGGTTGTCACACTTAATGGGAAGTCATGAGTCGATTGCGACAAGAGTAAAATTGTATACAGAAAAAACACAGAAAAAAATGCCCGTTTCTGTTCTAGATGCACCGGTGTGTCTTAATGGAAATGTAGATGATAAGGAATTTATCAATCTGGTGAAACATGGTGATGCTTTTATAGCCGACAATTACAACACATCAATTTGCATTTCATTTCACTCTGAAGAAATATATGATCAAATCGAAAAACAAATTAATTCCATAAGTAGTGAGACCCTTCTTTTCTTACAAAATATTTCCGAGTTAAAAATAGAAATTCCAGATTTTGAAAATTCATGGATTGTTGAAAGGGATGAAAATGTTGTAGAAATAACCACAGGAGATAAAGAAAGCTATATTTGGAATCTTTATTCGAAATATGGAGAAATACCGGATAAGCTATTAGATGAAGATCAAATTGAAAATAAATATGAAATTAAAATAGCGGTACCAGATCAAGTTTCTGAATCCCCCGGACGTATTTTTGTTTATTTCCCTACTAAAGAGGAATTCCCTTTTTCTGTAATTGCCCATGCCACATTTGAATTATCTGCGAATAGAAAGCATATTAACGAAAGCGAAATAAATCAATATATTTCAAATGAATTAGCTCAATTAATGGCAGATGCAGCATCAAAAATTATTCGACCCAATGATCCATGGTTTGCAGTAACATCATTTGTACCACAGAGTGATCATATAAGTATGGCATTAAATGAATTTGATTTTTTAGAAAATTTACGAGATCAATTAATGACACAAAAGATTGTCCCGAATATTAATTGTGATTTTTACCCCGCGAATGAATTATTTAGACTCAAAGGTGATTTTGATGATTTACTTGAAAAAGAATATTTTTCGGATATAACAAAGTATTCCAATGAAGATTATTTATTTGAGTATTTAGAAATTGATCATCTTCCACAGGATGATTTTATAATCCGAATTAACAAAATCAGTGAAACCTTATCTATAAATGACAGAGTCCAGTTCATTTACAAGTATTGTAGTAAGTATAATAGCCAATCCATAGATCCACCTCCTGATTTATTGATTGATAATAATGATAATATTATACCGGGATCGGATCGTACAACATTTCCAGCTGAAAGACAGAAATTTCAATTGCCTGAATGGGTTCCTGTAAAAATATTAAACACACAGTTAATCGAATATCTAAAAGAACTATTTGATGTTGAAAGATCACGCGATGTTCGTTATGAATTAAGATTGTTTAGGGTTCAAGAGTATAATCTTACTACAATTGTTCAGAACATAATTGCAGCATCCAATAATCGATTAAAAAAATATTCAGAAAAAGAAAATGAATTAAGAATTGAGTTAGTATCAGCATTATGGGATTTATATTGCTCAATGGAAAATCCAGGTAAATTTCAAGAACGCATAACTGTACCATTACCAACGAGGAATGGCGGTGTAAACCCTGCTGATGAATTATATTTTGGTAAAGAATATGAATGTGGTTTGTTAACAGACTATTTGTATAAAAATGTTGAGGATGATATTCTTTTAGCTTCTCCTGAAAATTTAGGATTCGAAAATACGACTGACAAGATTGAAGATTTTTTAAAATGGCTTGGTGTTTCAGATATTCCTCGAGTGGTGTCAATTCCAAATTTTTATGATAATGATTTTATAGATTTTGTGAAATCCAATGTAACTAATCCAGCTAGGTTTTCTGATATAACTAAAACAAAGGATGAATTACAATCTGAAAGTAATTGGTGTTTTTCATTAAAAAACATTCAATCAATAGACCATTTGGATGGTATCCTTGAACATGCAGATCATCATGCAATACTAACCTGGATAGTCAACAGTTATGAAATCGAAAACTGGAGAAGAACAGGTGATATGGATGGGGAGTTTTGTTATACTCCATCAGGACACAGGAAACACCGCCCTTTGGAAGAAGTTATCACTTCATACCCTGTGTGGTTAATTAATACATATCCATGGATGAAAACAAATAGTTCCACTGAGAAAATTTCTCCCATGACATGTTCAACAGCAAAAATTGCAAAGGATTTATCACCAGCAATAGGTTATCCTGCAATTAATACAGATCATGAATTATTTGAAAAATTCGAAATTGATAAAACTGCGATAACGACTGCTCTTGCCAGAAGCGGTGTTGTGGCTGATTTTGAGGATTTACCTTGGTCAACATTTTACAAAATATTATATCATTTACCTGAAATAGATCCTAAAGCACAAAAAGCTAAAACTTTATATAGATCATTGATTACAAGAAGTAATATTGACGATCCGCCACCCAACGGTCCAGATTATGAAAATTACATAAGCGAAGGAGAAATGGCAGGAATTAAAGATGGGGAAATAGATTATTATTCAGTTGAGGATCTGTTTTATGTTGAGAATAATACAATACCTGACCATATAGCAGAACATTATCCTGTTGTTCTATTAGATAGAAGAAGAGGAGCCAAAAAAGTAAAAACCTTATTTGGAATTGAACATCTAAATACAGATGTAATCCAAGCAAAAATAACCAAGCATATTCTCCATCCTTTGAATACTCAATTTAATAGTGACTTAGATAGATTAAGGCCATACGTATATTCTTTAAGAATTGATGCAGATACAAACCAAGCTGAATTAAGAAAGATAAAAAAACTACAATTATTATTATGTAAATCGTTAAAGTGTACAATTGTTGTAAACGACGAACCAATATCAATATCGATCAAATCAGGAAAATCTTTACAGCAAGGGGAAATTGCTTATTTAGTTACTGATAAAGACCATCAATCGAATCTATTAAATGATGAATTAATCGCAAGTGCAGTTGGGGAAATTATCACGAACCAATTAAAAGTAGATATTGGAGGTGATATAGCAAGGTTGTTGAGTTGTGTCAGTAAGAATCGAGATGCTCTATTAAATACTATTATTGGAGGAGATGGCGAAGAATATATTAGCAAAGCAAAAACATTATTTGAAACAGAGTACATTGAAGAAGAACCAGAATTCGACTGGTCTGAAGAACTGGATTCTGATAACGGTCAGTTAGATGAAAGTGCAGAAGAAGAAAAAGAAGAAGAAGATGAAGCTGAGTTAGAAGGGAAGGAAGTATCAGCTTCTATCTCGGATGTAATTGTAGAAGAAGAAGATCATACCCCTACACAACCGTCTACAATATCAATAGCTGTTATTAGAAAACCAAGTGGGAGGAGAAAACATAGTACTCAAAATCGTGTTGATCCTGATCGGGCTGAAGAGCTAGCATTTAATTTTGAAGAAGACCAAGACCGTTTACCAATATTAGTTTCTCATCTTCATGGAGATTTAACCCCAGGGTGTGATATTCTTTCTTTTTCAACAATGACAAATAAAGAAAAATTTAAAAAGAGTGTACGAAGTAATATTAACTATTCTTTAGTTGAAAGATTTATAGAAGTTAAAGGAAGTAGTAGCCACACTGGTTCGATTACTTTAAAAGGGAATGAGTTAAAAAGAGCACAAAAGTCGAGAGACAAGTATTACTTATATAGAGTATATGAATCATCTCAAGGTGAATTTGAATTAGTCGAGTTATCAGACCCACTTGATGAGGATGTTTCAAAAAAACTTCAATATGAAATTAATCCATTTCAATGTGAAAAAACGCAAAGGTGGAGTGTACGTGAAGTATGAAATACAAAATATATTAGGTAAGGATTAGTCAAATTGGGATAACAAAACACATCAATTATTTATTCATATTCAATATTTTTATCTGCTCCCTTTGGTCCCAGAACATTGGTTTGCCATATAACACCCAATCCGACCAAATAATTTTCCACACAGCTTATACTTTAAAATACAGCGAGCAACACGAACAAGCGAGTTGGGTAGCCTATACTTTTCTTTTACAGTAAATCGCTAAAAATGAGGGTCTTCTCGACGAGAGGCTTTGGATTTGGACAGATTATTTCACGTTTACTAAAAACAATCCCCCTGACACTTACCACCCAAAAGTTAATTGATCTGATTTGGGCGGAGTGTCAAAATTAAAAAACACTTACCCCGTCATTTAT